>NZ_JBIGIA010000013.1:0-143762 GCF_043555975.1 Pelomonas nitida
CGGGACTCACCCTTCGGGCAGGGGGCGGGCCGGGTCGGCCGCGTCGTTGCAGCGCTTGCCAAGGCGGGCAGCCTTGGCTGCGCGCTGCGCCTTGCCGCCAGCCCGGCCAGCCCCCTGCGCACCACCGATTTCACTGAGTCGCTGGACTAGCCCCGACAATCTTCCCCATGAACTCCCTGCGGTTGAAGATTTCGGGCATGACCTGCGCCAGCTGCGTGCGCCGCGTCGAAAAGGCATTGCTGAAGCAGCCTGGCGTCGTGTCGGCGGCCGTCAACCTGGCGACCGAGACCGCCAGCGTCGCGCTGCAGGACGGCGCCGCCACCGCGCCGTTGCTGGCCGTGCTGGCCAAGGCCGGCTACCCCGCGACGCTGGACGAGCCGCTGCGCACGCCGTGGTCGCAGACCGGCTGGCCGGTGCTGATCGGCGTGCTGCTGAGCCTGCCGCTGGTGGCGCCCATGCTGCTGGGGCACCAGGCAATGCTGCCCGGCTGGTGGCAGTTCGCGCTGGCCATGCCGGTGCAGGCCGTGCTCGGTGCGCGGTTCTACGTGGCCGGCTGGCGGGCGCTGCGCGACGGCAGCGGCAACATGGACCTGCTGGTTGCCCTGGGCACCAGCGCGGCCTTCGGGCTGTCGTTGTTCGAGCTGCTGCAGGGCCGCGAGCATGCGCTGTACTTCGAGTCGGCCGCCGTCGTCATCACGCTGGTGTTGCTGGGCAAATGGCTGGAGGCGCGCGCCAAGCGTGGCACGGGCGAGGCCATCCGCGCACTCGGCCGCCTGCAGCCCGAGACGGCCCGCGTGTTGCGCGACGGCGTGGAGACGGAGCTGCCGGTCGCCGCCCTGCGCGTGGGCGACCTCGTGCGCGTGCGGCCCGGCGAGCGGCTGCCGGTGGACGGTGTCGTCAGCGAAGGCCACAGCGCCGTCGACGAGGCGCTCATCACCGGTGAAAGCCTGCCCGTGCCCAAGGCGGCGGGCGATGCCGTCACCGGCGGTGCCGTCAACGGCGAGGGCCTGCTGACCGTGCGCTGCACGGCGCTCGGCGCCGAGACGCGGCTGGCGCGCATTGCCCGCTTCGTCGAGCAGGCCCAGGGCGCCAAGCCGCCCATCCAGAAGCTGGTGGACCGCGTCTCGGCCGTGTTCGTGCCGGTGGTCGTGGCCCTTGCGTTCATCACCTTCATGGGCTGGGGCCTGGCGCGCGGCGACTGGGGCGCGGCGCTGCTGCATGCGGTGGCCGTGCTCGTCATCGCCTGCCCCTGCGCGCTGGGCCTGGCGACGCCGGCCGCGCTGATGGCCGGCATGGGCGCGGCGGCGCGGCAGGGCATCCTCATCAAGGATGCCGAGGCGCTGGAGCTGGCACGTCAGCTCGACGCCATCGCCTTCGACAAGACCGGCACGCTGACCGAGGGCCGACCGCGCCTGGTGGCGCACACGGCGCCACTGCCGCTGGCCGCCGCGCTGCAGGCCGGCAGCGAGCATCCGCTGGCCCGCGCCGTTCGCGACGCGGCGGGGCCGGTGGCGCCGGCATCGGCGCTGCAGGCCGTGCCGGGGCGGGGCGTGCAGGGCGAGGTCGACGGCCAGCCGCTGGCGCTGGGCAGCGCGCCCTGGCTGACAGGGCTGGGCTTGCAACTGCCCGAGGATGCCCAGGCCGAAGCGCAGCGGGCGCAAGGGCACAGCCTGTCGTGGCTGGCGCGGCTGGGCGAGCGGCCCGAGGTGCTGGGCTGGCTGGCCTTTGGTGACGAGATCAAGCCGGCGGCGGCGGAGGCTGTGGCGCGCCTGCAGGCGCTGGGCCTGCGCACCGTGCTCATCAGCGGTGACCACCGCGCCGCCGCCGAGGCCGTCGCGCGGCGCCTGGGCATCGCCGAGATCCATGCCGACGTGCTGCCGGAAGACAAGGCCGGCATCGTCACCGGCTTGAAGGCTGGCGGCCGCGTCGGCATGGTCGGCGACGGCCTCAACGACGCGCCCGCACTGGCCGCGGCGGACGTGGGCCTGGCCATGTCCACCGGCACCGAGGTGGCGATGGCGGCGGCCGGCATCACGCTGATGCGTGGCGACCCGCGGCTGGTGGCCGACGCGATCGAGGTGTCGCGCCGCACGGTGGCCAAGATCCGCCAGAACCTGTTTTGGGCCATGGCCTACAACGTCCTGGGCATTCCGCTGGCGGCGCTGGGCCTGCTGAGCCCGGTGTTCGCCGGCGCGGCAATGGCTTTGTCCAGTGTTTCGGTGGTTAGCAACGCGCTGCTGCTGACGCGCTGGCATCATGGGCCCTCCTCCCCCCGCAAGCCCTCGCCATGAAGATCATTGCCCTCAGCGGCGCGCTGCGCCGCGCCTCCTACAACACCGCGTTGCTGCGCGCCGCCATCAAGCTGGCGCCGGCCGGCGTCACGATCGAGCTGCGCACGCTGCACGGCATTCCGCTGTACGACGGTGACCTGGAGGCCGAGGGCATCCCGGCGGCCGTGACCGAACTGCGCGAAGCCATCCGCGCCGCCGACGCGCTGCTGATTGCCACGCCCGAATACAACAACAGCATCCCCGGCGTGCTGAAGAACGGGCTGGACTGGCTGTCCCGCCCCAGCGGTGAGGGTGCCAAGCTGTTCGGCGGCAAGCCCACGGCGCTCGTCGGCGCCACGCCCGGCGGCTTCGGCACCGTGCAGTCGCAGGACGCGCTGCTGTCCGTGCTGCGCAGCTTCGGCAACGACTTCTGGATGGCGGGCCGCCTCATGGTCTCCAAGGCCGGCACGGTGTTCGACGCCGACGGCCAGCTCGTCGACGACAAGGCGCGCGAGCTGCTGCAGCAGTTCGTCGCCGGCTTCGCCGGGTTCGTGAAGGCGAGGGCCAAGTGAGCCTGCACATCGAACGCATCACCAGCCACGTTGGCGACGTGGGCGGCATCCCCATCCAGCGCGCGCTGCCGAACAAGGGCCGCCGCGTCATCGGCGCTTGGTGCTTCGCCGACCACGCCGGCCCGGCCACGCTCGCGCCCGAGCAGCGCATGAACGTCGGCCCGCATCCGCACACGGGGCTGTCCACCTTCAGCTGGATGATCGAGGGCGAGATCCTGCACCGCGACAGCCTGGGCTCCGAGCAGGTCTTGCGCGCCGGCCAGGTCAACCTGATGACGGCGGGCCACGGCATCTCGCACAGCGAGGAGTCGCTGACCGACCGCATCCACCTCGCGCAGCTGTGGATCGCGCTGCCCGACGCCGAGCGCGAGCGTGCGCCCAGCTTTCAGCATTTCCCCGAGCTGCCGCGCTGCGCCGTGGGCGGCTTCGACGGCACGCTGCTGGTGGGCGAGCTGGATGGCCAGCGCTCGCCGGTGCCCAGCTTCACGCCGCTGCTGGGTGTGGACCTGGCCGCCGACGGCCCGGCCGATGCCGTCATCGCGCTGCGGCCGGGCTTCGAGCACGGGCTGATGCTGTTGGAAGGCGAGGTCGAGGTGGCGCCGGCCGGCCACGACGCGGTCGAGACGGTGACGCCGGGCACGCTGCTCTACATCGGCCCCGGCTGCGAGTCGGTCGAACTGCGCTGCACGGCGGCCACGCGGCTGCTGCTGCTGGGCGGCGAGCCGTGGAGCGAGCCGCCGCTGCTGTGGTGGAACTTCGTCGGCCGCGAACCGGCGGAGATGCAGGTCTGGGCCGAGGACTGGGCGCGCGCCGATGGCGGGCGCTTCGGGGCGGTAGCCGGCTACGTCGGCCCGCGCCTGGTGGTGCCGCCGGTGCCGGCGCTGCGCAAACCCTAGCCGGCGCGTGCGCTCTTGATCAACGCCGCGATCCGCGGCGTGGTGTTCACCGCCACCAGCTCGATCTGCGGGTTGGCCTTGGCGAACACGCGGAACAGCTCGTCGGTGAAGCCATGGCCCACGTCGGTCACGCCGTCGAAATCGATCTCGGCGCGCTTGAAGGTCGTCAGCCGGGAACCGACGCGGCGGGCTGCGGCGCGGGAGTCCAGTGCCTGGCCTTCGGTCGTCAGCAGGCGCAGCTGCACGCGGGTCTGGTCGAACTCGATGCCGTCGCCGGCGATGCTCCAGGCCTCCATGACACCGTCCAGCGTGCGCGTGGTGTTCAGCGCGATGGCCATGTAGATGCTGCTGCCCTGGCGCGGCAGCGCGCGGCCCTTCTTCCAGCCGCTGCTCTCCCACGCGCGGCGCTGGTAGGCGGTGTTGTTGGCGTGGATGTCGAACACGTCGGCCAGCTGGCTGCTGAAGAACAGGCCGCGGCCGGTGTGGGCGTCGGGCGCGCTGGTGAGCCGCCCCTTGCTGAGCTCCAGCATCGCGTGCTGCGTGTCTTCGAGGTTGAAGGCGGTGCAGATCTTGTCGAACACGCCGCAGCCGTCGTCGCTGACGAGCAACTGCACATGCGAGGGCGTCTGGCGCAGCGACACGGTGACGCTGCTGCCGCCGGAATGGTCGGCCGCGTTGTTGACCAGCTCCGTGAAGCCGTGCTGCACCATGCGCTCCACGTGCTTGGGCAGCGCGAAGTGCGGCGCGAAGTCGCGCTGCCAAGGCAGGTCTTCCTGCAGGCCGTAGAGGGTGTAGGAGCGCGCCACCTGCCGCAGGCTGCCGGGCGAGAACGTCGGCCGGCGCGCCGTGCCCGAACGCACCAGCCAGCCGGCATCCACCAGCCGCTTGAGCGCCGAGAGTGCGGCGCGGTGGCTCGCGCCGGTGCGCTCCTCGATGTGGGCGGCCAGGTCCAGCGAATGTTCGCCCGCCGCTGCGGTGATCCAGTTCGTGAGGTGATCGAGCACCAGTCTTGTCATTTGCGCATTGTGCTGACTACTCTCAACCATGGGGGTGGGGCATGCCCGGGCCTCCATAGAATCCCCTACTAGTTACGGCGGGGTTACCAACTAGGTTGGCGCCACCGTCGGCCCAGATTTCTCAACTCCTCCGGGGAATTCCCATGCCTCTCGTCTCCATGCGCCAGCTGCTGGACCACGCCGCCGAAAACGGCTACGGCATCCCAGCATTCAACGTCAACAACCTGGAGCAGGTGCAGGCCATCATGGCAGCGGCCGACGAGGTCGGCGCACCGGTCATCCTGCAGGCCTCGGCCGGTGCCCGCAAGTACGCTGGTGAGCCCTTCATCAAGCACCTGATCCTGGCCGCCACCGAGGCCTACCCGCACATCCCGCTGGTCATGCACCAGGACCACGGCACGTCGCCCAAGGTCTGCGCCGGCGCCATCGACCTGGGCTTCGGCTCGGTCATGATGGACGGTTCGCTGATGGAAGACGGCAAGACGCCGTCGTCCTTCGAGTACAACACCGAGGTGACGCGCAAGGTCGTCGAGATGGCGCACAAGGTCGGCGTTACCGTCGAAGGCGAACTGGGCTGCCTGGGCAACCTCGAAACCGGTGATGCCGGTGAGGAAGACGGCATCGGCGCCGTCGGCAAGCTGGATCACAGCCAGATGCTGACCGACCCCGAGGAGGCCGCGCAGTTCGTGAAGGCCACGCAGCTCGACGCGCTGGCCATCGCCATCGGTACCAGCCACGGCGCCTACAAGTTCAGCCGCAAGCCCACGGGCGACATCCTGGCCATCAGCCGCGTGAAGGAAATCCACGCGCGCATCCCCAACACCCACCTCGTCATGCACGGCTCGTCCAGCGTGCCGCAGGAGTTGCTGGCCGTCATCAACCAGTACGGCGGCAAGATGAAGGAGACCTTCGGCGTGCCGGTCGAGGAGATCCAGGAAGCCATCAAGCACGGCGTGCGCAAGATCAACATCGACACCGACATCCGCCTGGCCATGACCGGCGCGGTGCGCAAGTTCCTGGCCGAGAACCCCGACAAGTTCGACGCCCGCGAGTGGCTCAAGCCCGCCCGCGAAGCCGCCAAGCTCGTCGCCAAGCAGCGCTACATGGAGTTCGGCTGCGAGGGCCAGGCCGCCAAGATCAAGGCGCGCACGCTGGTCGACATCGCCGGCGCCTATGCGCGTGGCGAGCTGGCGCAGCGCGTCAACTGAGCGCCGAGCGTCGGCTCACACAACAAAAGGGCTGCCCGGGATGGGCAGCCCTTTTGCTTTAATCGGGCCGCCTTTCACACCTGACCTCTCTTGCCGATGGCTTCTGCCCCCGCGCGTGACGTGTCCCGCTCACCCTCCGGTGCCACCGAGGCCACCGCAGCCCAACGCCAGGCCTGGCTGGCCGCGCTGGCTGATGATCGACTTGCCGACCTGACCTATCCGGTCATCATGGAGCGCGGCCGGCAAATCCTGGGCAGCGGCGCCATCCAGCGGCCCGAGTTGCAGTACACGGCCGAGGGCCAGGTGGCCATGCTGGCCACCATCGTCGGCACAGAGCCCTATGAGGTGGGCGTGATGCTCTCGGGCCGCCGCCGCGTGGCTCTGGAGTCGAGTTGCACCTGTCCCCATGCGGAGGACGGCTTTTTCTGCAAGCACCAGGTAGCGCTCGCCCTGCGGCTGCGTGCCGAACTGAGCGGCGAGGCGGTGGAGGTGGGCGCTGCGGCGGCCCGTCAACATGCCGCCACGGTCAAGCGCGCAGCCACCGTCGCGGCCAAGACGACAGCTTTGCGGGAGTTCCTCCTCGCTCAACCCAGCGCCGCGCTCGTCGAGCGCCTGATGCAACTGGCCGACGAGGAGGCCCACATCCGGCGGACGCTGCTGGCCTGGCAGGCGACCTCGCAGGCGTCGGGGGATGCCAAGGCCCTGGGCAAGCTCATCACGCAGTTGCTGCCGGCCAAGGACTTTCTCGACTGGCGTGACAGCAACGCCTATGCCCGCAGTGCCGCACAGGTGTTGCCGGTCCTCCAGGGAGCCTTGCAGGCGCAGCCGCCAGCGCAGGCGCTGCACCTGGCGGAGCAGGCTTATCTGCGCTTGCAGAAGCAGCTGGCAGATGCCGATGACTCGGGTGGCCAGCTGGGCGATGTTTGCGCCGAGGTGGGGCGGCTGTGGCTTCAGGCGCTGGCGCTGGCGGGCCCGCAGCCGGCGGCCTTCGGCGACCGGTATGCCGCGATGCGCGACCAGGCGCTGGTGGACCTCATTCCCCATGCCGAGGCGGTGGCGGCCATGGGGGAGCTGGCCGCGCGCCGCTACGGCAGCCGGCTGCGCGAGCGCTACGAGTCAGCGGCTGCCCGACCCCAGCCTGAGCGCAGCAGCTGGTCAGCCAGCGACGGCGGCCTGTGGCAGGCGCGCCACCGCTACCTGGAACACCTGCGCGCCATGGGCGACATGGAGGAGGTGCTGCGCGCGCTGCGGACGTGCCTGCAGACCGGGGAGGATCACCTCGCCCTCGTCGAGGAACTGGACCGGCTGCAGCGCGTGCGGGAGGCTGTGGACGTTGCCCAGCGCGCCTACCGGCTGTTTCCGCAGGACTGGCGCGTCGAGGCCAAGTTGCTGGAACTTTATGAGCGCGACGGCTGGGATGCCGAGGCGCTGGCCGTGCGCGAGGCACGCTTTGCGCGCCAGCCCAGCGCCGAGAACGCGCTGGCCGTGCTGGCCGCGGCCCGCACGGCCAGGCAGCCGGCCGAACCCCTGCGCGAGCGCATGTGGCAGGTGCTGATGGAGCGCGAGAACCAAGTCCTGGCCAACTGGAAGCCGCTTTACTCGTTCGGCCGCGAGTCCCGCCCGGAAGGCCCTGACGTGAGTGAGCGACTGGCATGGCTGCTGCAGGAGCAGCGCCTTGAGGACGCGCTGCAACTCGCTGCACCGCCGCGCCGGGCAGCCCTGCCGCTGCTGCAGCGTCTGGCGGTGGTGTTGCCGCCTGAGCGTTACGAAGAGGCGGTGCCCTTGCTGAGCCGCTGCTTCGACGCGTCCATGCCCTCGGCCACCAGCCCGTATGCCGACGTGCTGGCACTCGTGCACCAGATCGCCGAGCGTCTACCCGAACCGCGCCGCAAGACCTGGCTCGACGGCCTGCGTCAGCAATACCGCGCCAAGCGCAACTTCATCAAGGGACTGCCGTGATCGAGCCCCATACCGTCCACTGCTTCACCTACGGCTCGCTGATGTGGGCGGACATCATGGCCCGCGTGTGCGGGCAGGCGTTCGCCAGTGAGCCGGCATTGCTGGCCGGGCATGCCCGCCACCCGGTGCGCGGGCAGGACTACCCGGGGCTGCGGCCGCTGGCCCAGGGCCAGGTGGCCGGGCGGCTGTACCGCGATGTCGATGCCGCCGCCTGGGCGCGGCTGGACGCCTTCGAGGGCGAGGAGTACGAGCGCGTCGAGGTGCTCGTCGCGCTGTCGGGCGGCGGCCAGCTGCCCGCACAGGTCTACCGCTTTCGCGACAGCTTCGCGCAGCGCCTGCTGCCGGGCGACTGGGACGTCGAGGCCTTCGGCCGCGAGGGGCGGCAGCGCTTCATCGAGCGCTACGTCGGCTTCGATCGGGTCGACCTGCCATGACGGCGCCGTAGCGCGGCCCGGGCGGCACCTAAAATCGCGGCCCTGTCCCTGAGCTGCGCCGCCATGTCCCAAGCCCTCTACGAATCCAGCCTCACTTCCCTGCCGCTGCTCGGCCGTGGCAAGGTGCGTGAGAACTACGCCGTCGGCGACGACCGCATCCTCATGGTGGCGAGCGACCGGCTCTCGGCCTTCGACGTCATCATGGGCGAGCCCATCCCCGGCAAGGGCGCGCTGCTGACGAAGATGGCGCTGTTCTGGTTCGACAAGCTGCAGGGCATTGTCCCCAACCACCTGACCGGCGAAGACCCGCTCTCCGTCGTCACGCCCGCCGAGGCCGCGCCGCTGAAGGACCGCACTATGCTGGTCAAGCGCCTGAAGCCGCTGCCCATCGAGGCCGTGGTGCGCGGCTACCTGGCCGGCAGCGGCTGGGCCGAGTACCGGCAAAGCCAGAGCGTCTGCGGCGTCGCGCTGCCGGCCGGGCTGCGCAATGCCGACAAGCTGCCCGCCCCCATCTTCACGCCCGCCACCAAGGCCGAGATGGGCGACCACGACGAGAACATCTCGTTCGAGCAGGCCGCCGCCATCATTGGCGCCGACCTCGCCGCCCGCGTGCGCGACATCTCCATCCAGCTCTATCAGCGCGCGGCCGACTTCGCGCTGACCAAGGGCATCATCATTGCCGACACCAAGTTCGAGTTCGGCCTGGACGCCGACGGCACGCTGACGCTGATGGACGAGGTGCTGACGCCTGACTCCTCGCGCTACTGGCCGGTCGAGAGCTATGCGCCGGGCAGCAACCCGCCGAGCTACGACAAGCAGTTCGTGCGCGACTGGCTCGAGCAGGCCACCGTGGATGGCAAGCCCTGGGGCAAGACGGCGCCCGCGCCGGCGCTGCCGGCCGAGGTCATCGCCCGCACGGTGCAGAAGTACGAAGAAGCGCTGCAACGGCTGACGGCATGAGCGCCGCGCTGGGCCGCCCCAAGCAAGCTCGCTCCCGCCTGGCGGGACAGGCCGCAGGCCGAAGGGTGCCCCAATGAGCGCTGCCGGGCCGGTCAAGCTCAGGAGTCGGCTGGCCCAGCGGCTGGACGCGGAGATCGCCGCCGTCGCCTCGATGCCCGCGCGGGCGGCGGTGTTGCAGGTTCAGCGCGCCATCCTGTGGATGCGCCATGGGCGCGAGGCCGAGGCGCGGGACGAGCTGGCCCGGCTGCATGCGCGGGCGCTGGTGCACCCGCGTGTGGAGCTGGGCGCCTGGCTGCACCTGGCCGAGGGCCTGATGGCTTATTTCGGCGCTTTCGGCGGCGATGCGCGCGACCGGGTGCGGCGCGCGCGCGTCATGGCGGCCGGCAGCCGGCTCACGTCGCTGCAGGCGTTGGCGGATGCGTGGTTGGCGCAGGTCGACTTCGTCGGCCGCGATATCGAGCGCCTCATCGGCCACGCGCGCGCCTCGCTGGCGGCGCTGCAGCCGGACGACCATGCGGCCGGCTACCGGGTCGCCACGGCGCTGGCCTCGGCCTGGAGCCTGGCTTCCGGGGAGGCCGCCGCGACGCCCTGGTACGCGTGGGCCCGTCAACATGCCATCGCCGAGGGCGACGATGCCGGTCTGGCGGCCCTTCATTACAACCAGACACTTATGCGCGCGCTGCGGATTCGCCACGCCGCGCTGGCCGGTGAACCGGGCGAAGCCCCGGCTGTTTTGCTGGGCGTGGAGTCCGTCGGGCGCTTCGATGATGCGGTTGGCGGCTCCGCGCGCGCCGACCTGACGCCGCTGTTGCGCGCGCAGTTGCTGACCGTTCAGGGCGATTTCGGCGAGGCTGCCGGCCTGCTCGAAGCGCAGTTGCCGGCCGCCATGGCGGCTGGCCTGGCGCGGCTCGGAGGCAGCCTGATGGCCGATCTGGCCTGGTGTTGGGCCAATACAGGCGAGACTTTGCGGTCCCGCGCGCTCGCCGACCAGGCCGCGCTGGAGGTGCTGGCCGAGGACCAGCCCGGCTGCGACATCGACGAGCGCGCCGCCCTTCATGCCCGCCTCGCCCAGGTCTACGCGATGCTGCACGAGGACGGCCTGGCCGCCCGCCAGGTGGAGGCTGCCGTCGCCGCCCGGGCCCAGGACGCCGCGCAGCGGCTCGACTGGGCGGAGCGCCTCACGGAGGCCGGGTTGGTGCATCCGCCACGTTGAAGGGGTTTCAAGGCGTAGTTTTGGGGCTGTGACACCGTCAGGGCTGCGTTACGCTCGCGCGCCATGACCGCCGCCCCCGTTGACGACGTTGAACACGCCATGATGGCCCTGCCCAAGGGCACGCGCTTTGGCGAGCTGGAGATCCTTGGCACGTTGGGCGTCGGGGGCTTCGGCATCGTCTATCTGGCCGTCGACCATGCGCTGGAACGCGAGATCGCGATCAAGGAGTACATGCCCAGCCAGTTCGCGCAGCGCGACGGGCAATCGCAGGTCTCCGTGCGTTCCGAGTCCGTGCGCGAGACCTTCGACGTCGGCCGGCGCAGCTTCGTCAACGAGGCGCGCCTGCTGGCCCGTTTCGACCATCCGTCGCTGCTGAAGGTCTACCGCTTCTGGGAAGCCAACGGTACCGCCTACATGGCGATGCCGCGCCTGGTGGGCCAGAGCCTGCGCGATGCGCGCAGCGCCCAGACCACGCCGCCGCCCGAAGCCTGGGTGCGGCGCATCTTCGACGCCATCCTGGGCGGCCTGGAGGCGCTGCACGCCCAGAACGTGTGGCATCGCGACGTGGCGCCGGACAACATCTTCCTGCCGGCCGACGGGGCGCCGCCCATCCTGCTGGATTTCGGCGCGGCCCGTCAGGCCATTGGCGACCGCAACCAGGTCTTCACCGCCATCCTCAAGCCCAGCTTCGCGCCCATCGAGCAATATGCCGAGGCCACCGGCCTGCGGCAGGGGCCGTGGACGGATTTCTATGCGCTGGCGGCCGTCACCTACGAACTGCTGACCGGCCACCCGCCGCAGCCCTGCACCGCGCGGGCGATGAGCGACGAGTTGCGGCCGCTGTTCACGCCGGGCTATTCGCCGGTGTTCCTGGCGGCGCTGGACTGGGCCCTGCGTGTGGCGCCGCACCAACGGCCGCAGAGCGCGGCGGCCTGGCGCGAGGTGCTGGACGGCCAGGCCGCCGTGCCGCCGCCGCAGGCCGCTGCAGCAGCGTCCCGGCGCCCGCCGCCACCGCCGCCTCCCGCACCGGCGGTCGACATCTCCTTCGCCGACACCGTGCAGGTTGCGCTGCTGGAGGAGCCGCCGAACGGTGCTGCGGTCCCGCCTGTGGTTGCCGGGTCGGCAGCCGCGTCGGCGCCAGCGCCTGCATCGGTGCGGCCGGCAAGGCGCTCGCCGCGGCGCCGCTCGGGCCTGTGGCTGTTGAGGGCGGCTGGCTTTCTGGCGCTGCTGCTGCTGGGCCTGATTGCGCTGCAGCTGCGCAGCAGCCTGACGCGGAACACCACGCCGGCTGCCGATGTCGCGGCGTCGGCGGTGGTCCCGCCGCCCGCGGTGCCGGTGGCGCCGGCGACTTCCGAGCCTGCGAGCGCGACCGCTTTTGTTCTCGAGGGCGCGGCGTCGGAGCCGGCCAGCGCGCCGGCGATGGCCGAACCCGCCGCTTCTGCGGCCTCCGCGGCCTCTGCAGAGGCCTCCGCCTTGCTGCTCAAGGGGGCACCCGCCCTGCGCAATGCGGCGGTCATGCGACGCGATGCGGCGGCGGCCCGCCCCCTCGTCATCGAACGAGCGGTCGAAACGCCACGCGCCGCGCCGCGCGGCCCCGTCAACATGGCGCCTCCACATGCCGCCTCCGTTGCCGCGCCCGTGCAGCCGGCGGTGGCGTCGGTCGCCGCGCACGGCGAACCGCGCACGCCCGCCGAAGCCTGCGGCCAGCGCGTGCTGCTGGCGCGGACCTGGTGCATCGACCGCCAGTGCGCCAAACCGCAGTACCGCAACGATCCCGAATGCGTGAGGCTGCGCGATTTGCGCAGCGGCGACAGCGGCATCCGCTGAGCAGCGCACGGCGCGTCATCGCGCTTCGGCCGGCGGGCAGGCGCATGGATGGCGTGGCCCGTGCCACTTGCCGCTTGTGTGGGAGGCCTGTGGGTGACTAGAGTCGCGAGGTCCGCCGCTCCGGCGGTCGCACGAAGGCGCCGCCATGCCCGATGTTCGCCCCTACCCCTGTGCCCATGTGCTGGACCTGACGGCACGCCTGGGGGACCACGCCCTCGCGCAACTGGGCAAGCCCACACTGGATGACGCCGGCCACTGGCCCGATCTGCCGCTGAGCACGCATCCGCGAGCGCATCGCGTCGACTGGCAGCGCCCCGGCAGCGCTGCGCTCATGGCGCCGGCGGCCGACGCTGGCGCCCTCATCGTGCTCATCGGCCCGGGCGCGTTGAATCGCCTGGAGGGTGTGCTCGCCATGGCGCGCGACTTCGCTGGCCCGGTCACGCTGCTGCTCACGCCCAGCGCCATCGTCGAGCAGTTGTGGTTCAAGTCCCGCCGCGCGACGCTGCCGCCGCACGTCGAATTCCACACGCTTCCGTCCAGCGAGCCCGTCCCGATGTGGATGGTCATGCTGGAGCAGATCACCAAGGTGCCCGCGCCCGCGGGCCTGGCACCCATCCCAGGAGAAGAAGCCATGTCCTCGAACCTCGAACAGTCCATGCAGGCGGCCATGACCATCAACGGCGCGCTCGCCGCTGCGCTGGTGGATTTCAACAGCGGCATGTGCCTGGCCCAGGCGGGTGGGGGCATGAACCTGGACCTGGCGGCCGCCGGCAACACGGAGGTGGTGCGGGCCAAGCTCAAGACCATGGAAACGCTGGGCCTGCGCCGCGGCCTGGAAGACATCCTGATCACGCTGGTGGACCAGTACCACCTGATCCGCCTGATCCCGACCCACCCGGGCCTGTTCCTGTACCTCGTGCTCGACAAGGCCAAGGGCAACCTGGCCCTGGCCCGCTACAAGCTCAGCGACATCGAGCGCGGCATCAGCGTCTGACGCGCGCCGCCGGCGGCGCTCAGAACAGCGCCATCGACAGCTTGCGGCGGTACTGGTCGATCAGCGGATCGCTCTGCACGACGGCAGCCTTGCCGGCGATCTCCAGCGTGCCGCTCTTGGCCTCGGCCACGGGCTTGGGCGCGGGCTTGGCCAGCAGCTCCAGGATGGCGACGTAGGTCTTGCGCGCGGCTTCGCCGTTCCAGGCCTTGTCGCGCATGATGATTTCCAGCAGCTCGTCCATCGCCTGCGTGAAGCGCTGGCCGGCCAGGTGCAGCTGGGCCAGCGTGAAGCGGGCGTCGAAGTCGCGCTTGTTGGTGGTGATCGCGGCCTGCAGCGCGGCCGGGTCGGCCCCTTCGGCGGCCTCGAACGCGCTCAGCCAGGTGGCCAGCGCGGCCAGGCGCGGTGCGGGCACCAGCGTGTCGGCGGCCTTGGCGGCCACCGGCGCGAAGGCCTCGCGGGCTTCGGCCACGAGGCCCAGTTCCAGCAGCGCCTTCACGTAGTCGAAGCGCGCGGTGTCGTTGGCCGGGTCGGTCTGCACGGCGTGGGCCAGCTTGCCCAGCGCGGCCTCCAGGTCGCCCTCGGCCATCAGGTCTTCGGCGGCGGCCACGTCGGCCTCGGCTTCCAGGGCCTCGCCGGCCGGCACGTGCTTGTCCAGGAATTCGCGGATCTGCGCCTCGGGGATGGCGCCGACGAAGCCGTCCACCGGCTGTCCGCCGACGAACATCACGCAGAACGGGATGCTGCGCACGCCGAACATCTGGCTGAGCTGGCCGGCGATCTCGGGCACCTCGTCGCTGTTGAGCTTGGCCAGCGTGAAGCGGCCGGCGTAAGCCGTCTCCAGCTTCTCCAGCATGGGCCCCAAGGTGCGGCAGGGGCCGCACCACGGCGCCCAGATGTCCAGCAGCACCGGCTGGGTCTGGGACGCGACGATGAGTTCGGCTTCGAAGTTCTGGAGGGTGATGTCGATCATGGCGGAAAGCAGTTGGGCCTCGGCTCCTACAATTCAAGGCTTCCTGAGCCTCGGAGCGCGCCTTGCCTACCCCAGCCCCCACGAACCCTGATGCCGTCGTCGGCATCGTCATGGGCTCCAGCAGCGACTGGGAAACGATGAAGCAGGCGGCCGAGATTCTGACCGAGTTCGGTGTCGCCTTCGAGGCACGCGTGGTGTCGGCCCACCGCATGCCCGACGAGATGTTCGCCTATGCCGAAGCGGCGTCCGGCCGGGGCCTCGTGGCCATCATCGCCGGCGCCGGCGGCGCCGCCCATCTGCCCGGCATGCTGGCCGCCAAGACGACGGTGCCGGTGCTGGGCGTGCCGGTGGCCAGCCGCCACCTGCAGGGCGTCGATTCGCTGCACTCCATCGTGCAGATGCCCAAGGGCATCCCGGTGGCGACCTTCGCCATCGGCAATGCCGGCGCCGCCAACGCGGCGCTGTTCGCGGTGGCCATGCTGGCCACGGGCGACGCGGCGCTGCTGCAGAAGCTGAACGATTTCCGCGCCCGGCAGACGGCCGTCGCGCAGGCGATGACCGAGGACCTGCGTTGAGCGCGGCCTGGTCGCCCGAAGGCGCTCAGCTCCCCACCGGCGGGGCAACGCCCGGCGAGATGGGCGCCGCGCTCCCTGCGGCGCTGCTCCCCGGCACCGCGACCCTCGGGGTGCTCGGCGGTGGCCAGCTGGGCCGCATGTTCGTGCACGCCGCGCAGGCGCTGGGTTACCGCTGCATCGTGCTGGACCCGGACGCCATCAGCCCGGCCGGCGCCGTGGCCGAACAGCACATCCAGGCCGGCTATCTCGACTCGCTGGGCCTGGCGCGCCTGGCGCGTGACTGCGACGCCATCACGACCGAGTTCGAGAACGTGCCGGCCGTCGCGTTGCAGACGCTGGCCGGCATGCGCGTCGTCGCGCCCGCCGCAGCCTCGGTGGCCGTGTGCCAGGACCGGGCCGTCGAGAAGGCCCATTTCGAGGCCGCCGGCGTGCCCTGTGCGCCGCATGCCGTCATCACCAGCGATGTCGAGCTGGCTGCCGTGAACCCGGCGCTGCTGCCGGGCATCCTGAAGACCAGCCGCATGGGCTACGACGGCAAGGGCCAGGTGCGGGTGCGCACGGTTGCCGAGCTGGCCACGGCCTGGAGCGATCTGAAGCGCGTGCCCTGCGTGCTGGAGCAGCTGCTGCCGTTGAAGGCCGAGCTCAGCGTGCTCGTCGCGCGCGGCGCGGACGGTCAGCTCGTCAACTACCCCGTGCAGCAGAACCTGCACCGGGACGGCATCCTGGCCGTCACCGAGGTGCCGGCGCCGGACGTGCCGGCCGACGTGGCGGCGCAGGCCGTCGCGGCCGCGCGCCAGGTCGCCCAGGCGCTGAACTACGTCGGCGTGCTGTGCGTCGAGTTCTTCTGGCTGGACGACGGCCGCCTCGTCGTCAACGAGATGGCGCCGCGCCCGCACAACTCCGGCCACTGGACGATGAACGGCGCGAACGTGTCGCAGTTCGAGCTGCAGGTGCGGGCCTTGGCCGGCCTGCCGTTGCCGATGCCGCGCCAGCATTCGGCGTCGGTCATGCTGAATCTGCTGGGCGACCTGTGGTTCCCGCCCGCCGGTGGCCCGACGACGCCGGCTTGGAGCCAGGTGCTGGCGCTGCCCGGCACGCATCTGCACCTGTACGGCAAATCCGAGGCACGCCCCGGCCGCAAGATGGGCCACCTGAACATCACGGCCGAGACCCCGGAGGCCGCCCACGCCGTGGCGCTTCAGGCGGCCGCGCTGCTGGGCCTGCCGGGCGACTTCTGATGCTGCTGCCCGGCTCCGACCCCGCCGCCGTCCAGGCCGCCGCGCGTCGCCTGGCCGACGGTGAGCTGCTGGGCCTGCCGACGGAAACCGTCTACGGCCTGGCCGCCCGGGCTGACCAGGACGCGGCTGTCGCCGGCATCTTTGCCGCCAAGGGCCGGCCCAGCGACCACCCGCTGATCGTCCATGTGCTGGATGCCGACGGCGCTGAACCCTTTGCCGACCACCTGCCCGACGTGGCGCGGCGGCTGATGGACGCGTTCTGGCCGGGTCCGCTGACCGTCATCGTGCCGCGCCGGCCCGGCGTGGCCGAGGCAGCAGCCGGTGGCCACGCCACCATTGCGCTGCGGGCACCGGCCCACCCGGTCGCCCGCGCGGTGCTGGCGGCAGCGCGCGAGCTGGGCGTGCAGGGCGTGGCGGCGCCCAGCGCCAACCGCTTCGGCCGTGTCAGCCCGACGCTGGCGCACCACGTCGTCGAGGAGTTCGGTGCCGGCTTGCTGGTGCTGGACGGCGGCGCCTGTGAGGTCGGCATCGAATCCAGCATCGTCGACTGCAGCCGCGGCCCCGCGCAGCGGCCGACGCTGCTGCGCCCCGGCCTCATCGGCCGGGATCGCATCGAGGCGGTGCTCGGCGAGCCGCTGGCCGAGCCCGATGCCACGGCGCCCAAGGCCTCCGGCACGCTGGCGGCCCACTATGCGCCGACGGCGCGCGTGCGGCTGCTGTCGGCCGAGCGGCTGGCTTTACTTGTGGCCTCCGCCGCCGGCGGTGGGGCGCTCGAGGGGGTGGCTGTATATTCACGCGCCCAGCTGCCGGCCTGGCGCTGGCAACCCCTGCCACCCGACCCTGCGGCGGCGGCCCATGAACTGTTCGCCGTGCTGCGCAGCCTCGATGCCGCCGGTGCCCGCGAGATCTGGGTTGAAGCACCGCCCCACGACCCCGCCTGGGATGGCGTGCGGGACCGGCTCAGCCGGGCCGCCGCCGCCTTCACCGATTGAGTTTTTCCCTGAGTTGATCGTCATGCACCGAGTTGTCTCCCAGAAATTCAAGCGCGGCCTGGCCCTGGCTGCGCTGGCTGCATCGGCTCTGGTCGCCGGTTGCGGCGGCGGCGGCACGTCGCAGATCGAACCCTTCGCGCCCACCCGCATCATTGCGTTCGGCGACGAGAGCGGCGTCATCCTGCAGAGCGGCAAGAAGTACGGGGTCAACGCGCTGGACGCCAATACCAAGCAGCTGGACTGCGCCAGCAACCCCGTATGGACACAGGCGCTGGCCGCGGGCTTCGGCTTCGTCTACCAGGAGTGCAACACGGCCTTCGTGGCCTTGCCCCAGGGCCTCATGTATGCAACGGCGGGTGCCAAGGTGGCCGACGTGCGCGACAAGATCGACTACCACCTGACCAACGACCGCTTCGGTCCCAAGGACCTGGTGGCCGTGATGGTGGGTGTGAACGACATCATCGAGCTCTACAAGCAGTTTCCGGCGGTGGGCCGGGACTCGCTGATGGCCGAAGCATCGGCTCGCGGCAAGCTGCTGGCGCAGCAGGTCAACCGCATCGCCGCCGCGAACGGCCGCGTCGTGGTTGCGACCATTTTCGAAGTGGGGCTGACCCCTTTCGGCCAGAACGAACGTCTGCAGCAGACTGACACCGACCGGGTGACGCTGCTCAACGACCTGAGCACCGCCTTCAATGTCGCGATGCGCCTGGCGCTGAACAGTGATGGCGGGCTGGTGGGCCTCGTGCTGGTGGATGACGCCATCCAGCAATACGTGCGCTTTCCCAGCCTGGGCAACTACGCCAACGTGACCGACGCGGCTTGCCGCTCCGACGTCGCGGTGCGGGACTGCACCACCGACACGCTGAAGCCCGAAGTCACGGCCACTGCCGGCAAATGGTTGTGGGCCGGCGACACGACGCTGGGGCCGGACGCGCAGCAGCGCATCGGCACGCTGGCGCTGAGCCGCGCCAAGAGCAATCCGTTCTGAGTTCGCGCAGGGGCTTCACGCCCCGTCGCTCAAGCCCGCGCGGCCGGTGAGCCGGCCCGGCATGCTCAGCCAGGCTGGGTCCGCAGCTCGCGGCGCAGGATCTTGCCGACGTTGCTCTTGGGCAGGTCGTCGCAGAATTCGATGAAGCGTGGCCGCTTGTAGGCCGTCATCTGCTGGGCGCAGTAGCTGGCGAGGTCTTCTTCGGCCAGTGCCGGGTCGCTCTTGACGACGAAGAGCTTGACGGCCTCGCCGGACTTGGCGTCCGGCACGCCGATCGCAGCGCACTCCCGCACGCCCGGGTGCAGGCTGACGACCTGCTCGATCTCGGTCGGGTAGACGTTGAAGCCGCTCACCAGGATCATGTCCTTCTTGCGGTCGACGATGCGCACGAAGCCGCGTTCGTCCATGACGCCGATGTCGCCGCTCTTGAAGAAGCCGTCGGCGTGCATGGCGTTGGCGGTTTCGTCGGGGCGGCGCCAGTAGCCGGCCATGACCTGCGGGCCGCGGATGCAGATCTCGCCGCGCTCGCCCAGCGGCACGTCCTGGCCATCGTCGTCACGGATCGTGATCTCGGTGCCCGGGATCGGCAGGCCGATGCTGCCGCTGAAGACATGCTGGTCCAGCGGATTGATGGTCGCGGCCGGCGACGTTTCGGACAGGCCGTAGCCTTCGACGACCGGACAGCCGGTGACGCGCAGCCACTTCTCCGCGGTGGCCTGCTGCACCGCCATGCCGCCGCCGTTGGAGATGACCAGCTCGGAGAAGTCCAGCCGCGCGAACGCCGGCTCCGCCAGCAGGGCATTGAACAGCGTGTTGACGGCGGGAAAGATGTGCAGCTTGTGGCCGCGCAGCGTGTCGACGAACCCCGGGATGTCGCGCGGGTTGGGCACCAGGATATTGAGATGACCCATGCGCGCGCCGAGCATGAAGCAGGCTGTCAGCGCGAAGATGTGATAAAGCGGCAGCGCGCAGACGTTGGTGAGCTGCAGGTCGGCTGGCAGCTTGGCCAGCGTGGGCTGGAACCAGGCCTCCACCTGCAGGATGTTGGCCACGATGTTGCGGTGCAGCAGCGTGGCGCCCTTGGACAGGCCGGTGGTGCCGCCCGTGTATTGCAGAAAGGCGACGTCGTCGGGGCCCAGCGTCGGCTTTTTCAGGCGCAGCCGCTCGCCATGGCGCAGCGCTTCGTGGAAGTGCACCACGGTGCGGCCGTTGCCGACCTTGATGCGGAACTCCGGCACCAGCTTCTTGACGTGGCGCACCGCGAAGTTGACGAGCGGGCCCTTCCACCAGTTCAGCAGATCCCCCATGGAGGCCAGCACGACGTGGTGCACGTCGGTGGTGTCGATGACCTGGGCCAGCGTGTGCGCGAAATTCTCGAGCACGACGATGGCGCGGGCGCCGGAGTCCTTGAGCTGGTGCTCCAGCTCGCGCGTCGTGCACAGCGGGTTCACGTTCACGACCACGAAACCGGCGCGCAGCACGGCGGCGAGCGTGACGCCGTATTGCAGCAGGTTGGGCATCATGAGGGCGACGCGGTCGCCCCGCTTCAGGCCCTGGGTCTGCAACCAGGCGCCGAGTTGCAGCGACAGCCGGTCCAGCTCGTCGAAGCGCATGCGCTGGCCCATGCAGATGGCGGCGTCGCGGTGGGCGTGCAGCCGCAGCGCTTCGTCCAGCAGCTCGACGACCGACCGGTAGCGCCCCGCGTCGATCTGCGACGGCACGCCGGCCGGGTAGCTGGCCAGCCAGGGCTTGGCGCGGGATGTCGCGGGAGGGACGTCTTCGGCAAGGACGGCGGTCATCGTCGGGCCTTCTTGGCGTGCGCTGCGTGAAGCCGAGGATGGTGAGACGTGGCGTTACTTCAAGCTAGGGGAGTTGCCCTAGGGCGGCGGGGTCGCCTCGGAAAAGTCCTGTTGCCAAGCCGTCTTCGCGCTGCTGAACGACGCTCAGAAATTCGCCGGCACCGCGCATGGCGCGGAAGGTATCGAAGCCGCTCTCCAGAAAACCCTGCAGGGCCGCCAGACCTGCGACCTGCGCCGGGCCGCGCATCAGCCGCAGCGACTGGCGCAGCAGCGGCTTGCGCGTGAGGTGGTCCAGCGCGTGGCCGACCGCCAGCGTCAGCTCGATCTGCCGGCGCCGCGCGGCCGGCTCGCCGCAGGCGCACCAGGCGCGCGCATAGGCGGGCCCGTCGAGCGCGGGGGAATCCAGCTGCTCGGCCAGGCGCGTGTCCAGCCGCTCCGACAGCGCATGCAGCTGCGCCAGCTGCGCGACCGTGTCGATGACGTCGTCGGGGAAGAGCCGCGTCAGCGTCGGGATGACGCGGGCGAATTGCGCGTCGCGCTGGCGGTAGTCGCCGGGGCCGTACAGCTCCTGCAGGAAGAAGCGCGTGGCGGCCTCGTAGCGCGGGTTGGCCAGCAGGTCGGCGTAGGTGCGGGCGAAGCGCCGCTGCTGGTAGGCCTTGACGGCCTGCACGCGGGCGTCGAGCGCGGGATCGCCGGCCCGCCGGGCACGCTCGGCGTCGACGGCACGCAGTTCCTGCAGCAGGGATTCGGCACGGCGGGGGTCCATGGGTCGCTGGGATTCTGCCTTCCTACACTGGCGCCATGAATGCGCGATTGCAGAGGATCTGGGTGCTGGTGCGGCTGGCGGTGGCGTTGCTCGTCGGCAGCCGTTTCGGCTGGGGCTGGGGGTTGCTGACGCTGGGCCTGCATGCCGGCGTGCTGGCCTTGGGCTTCGTGCAGTTGCGCTGGGTCAACCGGCCGGCGCCGGGCTGGGGGCAGCTCTTGCGTGCGTGGGCCGGCGAGGTGGTGGCCAGCGAGCTGGCGTTCTCGTGGCGCCAGCCGTGGCGGGAATGGGCGGTGGCCGACCATCTGCCGGCCGGCGCCGGGGCGGGCGTGCTGCTCGTCCATGGTTTTGCGTGCAATCGCGGCCGCTGGAATGGCTGGTTGAAGCGGCTGCGCGCGCAGGGCGTGGCGGTCGTCGCGCCGTCGCTGGAGCCCGCCTTCGGCAGCATCGACGCCTATGCCGACGAGATCGAGGCCGGTGTGCGGCGGCTGCTGGCGCACACGGGTGCCATGCCGGTGCTGTGCGCGCACAGCATGGGCGGGCTGGCGCTGCGCGCCTGGTGGCGCCGCCATGGCGCGGGCCATGCCGCGGCGCCGCGCGTCATCACGCTGGGGTCGCCGCACCAGGGCACGCGCATGGCGGCGCTGGGGCTGGGGGCCAATGCGCGGCAGATGCGCCGGGGCAGTGACTGGCTGGCGGCGCTGCCGGGCCTGGACGATGTGGATGCCTTCTGGACGCCGTGCGACCAGGTCGTCAACCCCGCCGAGACGGCCATCCTGCCCGGCTCGCGGCCCCACCGCGTGGACGCCGTGGGCCACATGGGCCTGGTTCAATCGGACGAGGCCTGGGCCTGCCTGCAGCAGGCGCTCCAGGCCTCGGGCCGTCAGACGGCCTTGGCCGGCGCGGCCTCGTCCTTGAGCACGCCACGGCGGATCTGATCGAGCTCGATGCTCTCGAACAGCGCCTTGAAGTTGCCTTCGCCGAAGCCCTCGTTGCCCTTGCGCTGGATGAGCTCGAAGAAGATCGGGCCGATGACTTCCTTCGTGAAGATCTGCAGCAACAGCTCCTTCTCGGCGCCCAGGTGCGCGGCGCCGTCGATGAGGATGCGCAGTCGCTTCAGCTCGGCCACGTTCTCGCCGTGGCCGGGCAGGCGCTTGTCGATCAGGTCGAAATAGGTGTCGATGGTGTCCTGGAAGGCCACGCCCGTGCCCTTCATGCCCGCGACGGACTGGTAGATATCCGTCGTGCCCAGCGCCACGTGCTGGATGCCCTCGCCGTGGTACAGGGCCAGGTACTCGGCGATCTGGCTCTTGTCGTCGGAGCTCTCGTTGATCGGGATGCGGATCTTGCCGCAGGGGCTGGTCATGGCCTTGCTCTTCAGGCCGGTCAGCTTGCCCTCGATGTCGAAATAGCGCACCTCGCGGAAGTTGAAGAAGCGCTCGTAGAACTCCGACCACTCCTTCATGCGGCCGCGGAAGACGTTGTGCGTCAGGTGGTCGATCTCCGTCAGCCCGTGGCCGGCGGGGTTGGGGTCCACCGGGCGGCCCTGCGCGTCCAGCAGCGGCACGAAGTCGACGTCGTAGATGGAGATGTTGCCGATGGCGCCGGCCTTGGCGCCGCCCTTGCCCTGCCAGCGGTCCACGAAGTAGATCAGCGAGTCGCCGATGCCCTTGATGGCCGGGATGTTCAGCTCCATCGGGCCGGCCTTGTTGTCGAAGCCCCAGGCGCCCAGCTCCAGCGCGCGCCGGTAGGCATGCGCGGCGTCCTGCACGCGGAACGCGATGGCGCAGATCGATGGGCCGTGCAGCCGAGCGAAGCGCTGCGCGAAGGAGTCGGTCTCCGCGTTGATGATGAAGTTCACGCCGCCCTGGCGGTACAGCGTCACGGCCTTGTGGCGGTGGCGGGCCACGGCGGTGAAGCCCATGGTCTCGAACAGCCGGCCCAACGCGGCCGGGTCGGGCGCGGCGAACTCGATGAACTCGAAACCGTCGGTGCCCATCGGGTTGTCCCAGGGGGTGAACTTGGCCATGTCTGATGCCTGATCTGTGCGATGAAGCTCAAAATTCTGCGGCGCTTGCTCCGCAGAATTCATGCAAAAACTGGCGCCACGCTTTGATGTTGCGCAAGAAACATGCGGGAGGCGGCGCGGTGGCGCCGGGGTGGCTGCACAATTTCCCGTATGGACACCGCTCTTGAGCTCGACGCCATCGACCGCCGCATCCTGCGCGCGCTGCAACTCGACGGGCGCCTCACCTACGACGCGCTGGCTGCCGACGCCGGGCTGTCATCGTCGGCCGTGTTGCGGCGGGTGCGGCGGCTGGAGGAGGCCGGCGTCATCGCCAGCTATGTCGCCCTCGTGCCGCCGGAGCGCGTTGGCCTGGGCCTCACGGCCTACATCAACGTCCGGCTGGAAAAGCAGACCGAGAGCCCGCTGCGCAACCCGCGCGATCTGTTCCGCGCTGCGGTGCAGACCTGGCCCGAGGTGGTGGAGTGCGCCGCGCTGACCGGCGAGATGGACTATCTGCTGCGCGTGCTGGTGCAGGACATGCAGCACTACGCCCGCTTCATCAGCGACACGCTGCTGATGCACCCCAGCGTGCAGGACTGCAAGACCAGCTTCGTGCTGGAGCGGCTCAAGAACACGACAGCCGTCCCGGTATGAACTGACCCGCAGCGCCGTCACCCTTCCAGCGGCTCCCGCCGATCCGGCTCTGCCGGGCGGCTGGGAGCGCTCCCTTGCGGGGGCGGCCGTCAGGCCGTAGGAGGTGGGTCAATCAAACTCGTGCAGCAGCTTGAGCGTGTGCTCGGGGCTGAGGTTGAGCAGCTCGGCGATGTCGTGCAGATCGCCCGGCACGCCTGCGTCGTCCCAGCCCCGGGCCGTGTGCCGTGCCAGTCGAACAGCGAGGTAGACGCAGCGCACCTGCGGGTCGTGGGCGTGGCGGTCATCGGTGATGCGCGTCAGCAGCTCGGGCAGATGCCAGCGCTTCATCAAGGCCTGTTCGAGGTCGGCCAATTCGATGCCCAGCACCTGGCGCTGGGCGGCGGCGCTGCGCAGCGCGCGGTCGGCGTCCTGGTCCGCCGCGATCTGCAGCGCCAGGGCGGGCGCGTGCACCCACAGCAGCATTTCGGCGAAGTCGTGCAGCAGCGCCGCGCTGTGGATGACGGCGGCGTCGGGGTCGGCCCGGTGGGCGGCGAAGCCGAGCGCATAACGTGATGCACGCTCGGCGCGCTGCATGACGCGCGACAGCCCCAGCAGCGCGGCCTCGTGGTCGGCCAGCGCCTGCTCCAGCGTGGGCTGCGGGCCGAAGGCGCGGAAGAACGGCGTGATGCCCATCAGCACGAGCGCTGCCGTGACCGTCTCCGGGTAGGCCTGCAAGCCTTCGCTGCGGCTGCGCCGCAGCTCGCTGGCCGTGGCCAGCACCTTGAGCGTCATCAGCGGGTCGGCGGCAATCATCTCGCCCAGGCCGTTCGCGTCGACGTCATCCTCGGTCGCGCGCATCTGCTCCAGCAGCTCGGCCGTTTCCGTCAGCACCGGGATCTCGGCGCGCGCGAACCGGTCCACCCAAGCCTCCAGGCTGGAAAGCGGTGCGGTCAGGCGCAGGCGGTCGGACATGCGCTGATCCTAGGCCTGTGCGGGGCCGCCTGCTTGTCGAAGGCGGCCCGCGTTTGCCGGTCAGTTCACAGTTTGGGGACGCCCTCCAGCGTGGCGGTCAGCTCGCCGTCCGCGTAGAGCGCGCCTTCCGGGGCGCCGGCCTCGGCGTAGAACTCCAGCTGGGGGTGCGCGCGGCGGCGCCGGTAGGCGGGCGAGAACACCAGCCGGAGGGCGCGGGCGGCGCGCTTGATGCGCTTCCAGCGCAAGGCCCAGGCGGCGTGGGTCTCGGCGGGATCGGGTCCGCGCAGGTCGATCAATCTCATGAGGGTCTCCTTGGGCGCCGGGCCGGCCCTCATGACATGGATCAGAGGGCGGGCGCCGGCGCGGGCGTGTCAGGGGCTGTCGTCGGGGAAGCGGTCGCGCAGCAGTCGTCGCAGTTCCAGGCGGGCTTGCTGGCGCAGCGCGTGGGCGTCTTTGGCGTCCTGGTGTCGCCCGGCCTGGCGTTTGAGGGCCGGCAAGACGACCGGGTTGCGCGGCTTGCGGGTGGTCAGGCGCATCGGGCGCGGGGAGGTGAACTGGGGCATGGCAGGGTTCCGGCTGGGGCCGCGCGAGGGCGGCGGGCAATGCAGCGGCTCGACCCGGTGGGGCCTGGCGTTTGCGCGAAAGGGGGGGGCTGCCCGGGGCCTGCGCTCGAGGCAGGCGGGCCAGGCGGTCAGAGGCTGATGGGGTGCGGCGTCGCCGCGACGCTCGAGGACTTCAGCGGCACGGCTTGCGCAAATGATAAACAAACGTTGATCTTGCGCAAGCGGCTTTTATCCAACATCCCTAACTCACGGGGCGCGTGCCGTCCAATGACGGGCGCGAACAACGATCAGCGTTTTTTCGACTTCAGCGGCGCGATGCCGGACTGCAGCTTGCGCCACTCGTCCAGCTCGGCCTGCCCACTGGGCGCCTTGGCCTTGGGTGGTGGCGGCGGGGCTGGCTCGGGGGTCAGCACCTCGCCCAGCAGGTCCAGCAGCCGCGTGCGGGCGCGCTGCGGGTGGCGCCGGTAGTAGGTCAGCACGAGGCCGACGATGAAGCGCTCGTCGTCGTCCTGCGGGGTGCTGGGGGAAGGCTCTGTGGCTGCAGGGGCGGCGGGCGCGAAGGCCGCCGCCATCGTGGTGACCGCAGGGGCGGCCGCAGCGGCGCCGTGCGCCAGGTCCATCCAGCCCGGCTGCTTCTGGCAGAGCTGCTCGAACTGGCGGGCGAGGCGTTCGCCGATCTGGCGCGAGCGGCCCTTGATCTGGCTCCAGTAGCTGGGCTGGATCTGCAGGTGTTCGGCAAAGCGCCGCTCCAGGCCGCGCAGCGTGGCGGCATCGGGGTGTTTGACGGTGGCGCTGACGAACTCTTCGAACAGCCGCATCGCGTTGTCCAATCGGATCTGCGCGACGTCGCGGGGGGCGGCAGGCATGGGGCGCAATGATAAATGAGCGTTCACCAGCGTCCGCTGGCCTGGCATCGGCGCCGGGCCCGGCGGGTCAATCGCCTTCGTCGCCGGCCTGGTAGGCCCCGACGAGTGCAGCCTGCGTGTGCGGCGGCACCGCCTCGTAGTGCGACAACAGCAGCGTGTAGCGGCCCTGGCCGGCGGTCATCGCGTTCAGGCGCGTCTGGTAGTTCGCCAGTTCGGCCAGCGGCGCCAGCCCCTGTACGATGAGGCTGCCCGGCACGGCGGTGCGCGTGCCGTTGACCTGGCCGCGGCGTGAGGCCAGGTCGCCGGTGATGTCGCCGATGCTGTGTTCCGGCGCGGTGACCTCGACCTGCACGATGGGCTCCAGCACCAGCGGTTGCGCCTCGCGCACGGCCGCCATTAGCGCGCGGCGCCCGGCGGTGACGAAAGCGATTTCCTTGCTGTCGACCGAATGGTGCTTGCCGTCGTAAACGGTCACGCGCAGATCCACGACGGGGAAGCCGGCGATGACGCCGCTGGCCAGTGCCGAGCGCACGCCTTTCTCGACGGCCGGCATGTACTGGCCCGGGATGACGCCGCCCTTGACCGCGTCGACGAACTCGAAGCCCGCCCCGCGTGCCAGCGGCTCCACCCGCAGGTAGACCTCGCCGAACTGGCCCGCGCCGCCGCTTTGCTTCTTGTGGCGGTGGTGGCCGTCGGCCGCAGCGGCGATGGTCTCGCGGTAGGCGATGCGGGGCGGCTCGGTGGCGACCTCGCCCTTGTAGAGCTCGCGCACGCGCTCCAGCAGCAGTCGCAGGTGCAACTCACCCAGCCCGTAGACCAGGGTCTGGTGTGTCTCTCCCGCCTGCTCGATGCGCAGGCAGGGGTCTTCGTCGACCAGCCGGGCCAGCACTTCCCACAGCTTCTGCTCGTCGCCGCGCCGTGCCGGGCTGATCGCGAGGCCGTGCACCGGCGTCGGGAAGTCCAGCGGCCGCAGGAAGATGTGCTCGTCCTCCTGCGCGTCGTGCAGCACGGCGTCGAAAGCGATGTCGTCGACCTTGGCGATGGCGCACAGCTCGCCGGGCAAGGCTTCGTCCACCTCCACGTGCCGCCCGCCCTGCAGCATGAACAGGTGGCCCACGCGGATGGGCTTGCGCGCATGGCCGACGAACAGCTGGCCGCCCCGGGCGACGCGGCCCTGGTGCACGCGCAGCACGCCCATCTTGCCCAGATAGGGGTCGGCCACGACCTTGAACACATGCGCCAACACATGGGCGGCCGGGTCGGGCGTAGCGGGGTAGGGCTGCGGCTCGCCGCCCTTGCCTTGCAGGAACGGCGGCGGGTTGCCCTCGGCCGGGTTGGGCATCAGCGTGCGAATGGCGGCCAGCAGCTCGCCCACGCCGGCTCCGGTGCGCGCCGAGCAGAAGCACACCGGGATCAGGTGGCCCTCGCGCAGCGCCTGCTCCAGCGGCGCATGCAGCTCCTTCGGGTCGATGTCGCCTTCGGTCAGGTAGCGGTCGACGAAGCCGGCGTCCACCTCCACCACCTGCTCCACCAGCGCGCGGTGCGCATCGGCCACGGAGGAAAAATCGGGCGGGATCGCCGGGTCGCCCGTTGCCGCGAAGAAGCAGTCGGCCACGCGCTGGCCGCCGCCCGCGGGCAGGTTCAGCGGCAGGCATGCCTTGCCGAACACGTCGCGGATCTGCGCCAGCAGCGCCGGCAGGTCGAGCTCGGGCGCGTCGATCTTGTTGACGACGATGAGCCGCGCCAGGCCGCGTTCGCCGGCGGCCGTCAGCAGGCGCTGCGCCATCAGCTCGATGCCGTGTTGCGCGTTGAGCACGACGACGGCCGTGTCGGCGGCTTCCAGCGCCGGCAGCGCCTGGCCGATGAAGTCG
This sequence comes from Pelomonas nitida, assembly GCF_043555975.1. Lineage (NCBI taxonomy): Bacteria > Pseudomonadati > Pseudomonadota > Betaproteobacteria > Burkholderiales > Sphaerotilaceae > Roseateles > Pelomonas nitida. The sequence goes on from NZ_JBIGIA010000013.1 coordinate 27,588, forward strand.
GGCGCGCCGGGCGTGTCGATGGCGTGCACGCGAATGCCGTCGTGCGTGAAGTGAGCGAGGCTGGACTGCAGCGAATGTCCCAGGCGTTTTTCCAGCGGGTCGTGGTCGGACACCGTGTTGCCGCGCTCGATGCTGCCGGCCTGCGCCAGCACGCCGGCATGGGCCAGCAGCGCGTCCAGCAGCAGCGTCTTGCCGGCCGCCGCCGGGCCTACCAGCGCCACCGTGCGGATGGCGCTCACTCGTGAATCCAAGGTCATCGGACTCTCCTCGTGCAGGGACCGGCCAGCGTAGAAGAAGCCGGCCCGCGCAGCAAGGGCAGAATCTTCCGCATGCAGACCCGACCCCGCGCGCTCGCCCTCACCCTGTCCATCGTCCTGGCCGCCGCGTCCGCGCAGGCCCAGACGCCCGCACCGGCGGATGCGCTGCAGGCCATGCTGGCCGAGGTCAGTGCCGCGCGCATCGAGGCGCGCATCCGCCGGCTGGTCAGCTTCGGCACGCGGCACACGCTGTCGGACATCGCGTCCGACACGCGCGGCATCGGCGCGGCGCGGCGCTGGATCACCGCCGAGCTGCAGGCCTGCGCCAAGGCGCCCGGCAGCCGCTTGAAGGTGGAGGAGCAGAGCTTCATCGAGCCCGCCGGCAACCGCGTGAACCAGCCCACCGAACTGGTCAACATCGTCGCGACGCTGCCCGGGCGTGGCGCGAGCCAGGGGCGCACGCTGGTGGTCAGCGGCCACTACGACTCGCGCAACAGCGAGGTCATGGACGCGCTGGGCGAGGCGCCCGGCGCCAATGACGACGCCTCCGGCACGGCGGCCGTCATGGAGCTGGCCTGCGTGATGGCGACGCGCCACTTCGACGCGACACTGGTGTTCATGGCCGTGCCGGGCGAGGAGCAGGGCCTGCTGGGCGCGGCGCAATGGGCGCGCGACGCGCGGGCGCAGGGCGTCAACGTCGAGGCCATGATCACCAACGACATCGTCGGCAGCTCGCGCGGCGATGCGGGCCAGCGGGACGCGCGGCGCATGCGCCTGTTCGCCGACGGGCTGGACCCGCTGGTGCGCCTGCTGAGCCAAGCGCAGGCCAACCGGCCGGCGACGGCGGCCGACCAGAAGGCCCACGCCGCCATGCAGGCCGAGTTGCTGCCGCTGCTGCAGGCCGGTGCCAACGAAGACCTGCCCACGGCCCAGCTCGGCCGCCACCTGAAGGCAGCCGCCGAGGCGGCAATGCCGGGCTTCACGGTGCAGCTGATCCAGCGCCGCGACCGCTACCTGCGTGGCGGCGACCACCTGCCGTTCCTGGAGCGAGGCTATGCCGCCGTGCGCTTCACGGAGCCGTTCGAGAACTTCGCGCACCAGCACCAAAACCCCCGGACGGAGAACGGCGTCGTCTACGGCGACCTGCCCGAGTTCGTGGACTTTCCGTACGTGGCCGATGTGGCGCGCGTGAACCTGGCCGGCCTGGCCACGCTGGCCTGGGCGCCGGCGCCGGTGAAGGGCGTGCGGCTGGACGCCAGCGGCCTGACCAACGACTCCACGCTCGAATGGACTGCCAGCGACGACCCCGAGGTGGCCGGCTACCGCATCGTCTGGCGTGACACCGACGCCGCCACCTGGCAGCAGGCCCGCGATGTGGGCCGCGTGAACCGCGTGACGCTGCCGGTCAGCAAGGACAACGTCATCTTTGGCGTGCAGGCCGTGTCGCGCAAGGGCTACGCCAGCCTCGCCAGCTACCCGCTGCCGAAGCGTTAGCCCGGATATTTCGCGAGGCCGGCCCGCGCCGACCTGCAACACCGATGAACACGGCGATCTCGCCGTTCAAGGTGATATCCACTTTGGCTTCACGGGCCTACGCGGGCTTGCGCAGCGCCAGGCTTGTGGCCTGCACCTCAAGGCCTCGCCAATGCCTACGGGCATTGGCTGCGGCCGTCTCGGCGCATCCCCCGGCGCCTGGCATCCACGCAATTCCCGCGTACCTCGCGAGATATCCGGGCTACCCTGGCAGCGTCAGCGTGCCGTCCGGGTAGCGCGACGCCATGAAGTCGACGAAGGCCTTGACCTTGGGGCTGGCCAGGCGGCGCGAGGTGTGCAGCACCCACAGCTCAACGGCCGGGCCGTCGATCGCGCCCCACTGCACGAGCTCGCCGCGCGCCAGCTGCGCGCCGACGATGGAGCGCGGCACGCGGGCGATACCGGCACCGGCCAGCGCCGCGTCGCGCAGCATCAGCATCGACGACAGCCGCAGCACCGGCACGGGCTCGATCGTCGGCCCGCCGTCGGCGAGCTGCCAGGTTTCGCCGTCGCGCCAGCCGTTGACCACCGCGTCCACGCGCACCGGGCCGTCACCCGGCTCGGGCCGGGCCACCGTGGGCGCCGCCACCACCACCAGCCGGTCCGTCGCGAAGCAGCGGCCCACCAGCGCCGAGTCGGGCCGCGGGTTCGGGCGCAGCGCCACGTCGAACTGCTCGTCCACCAGGTCCGCCAGCCGGTCTTCGGCCACGACGTCCAGCGTCACTGCCGGGTAGAGGCGCCGGAAGTCGGCCGCCAGCCTGCCCATGGCCAGCTGCGCGAACAGCACCGGGGCGGCCACCCGCAAGCGCCCCGCCACCTGGTCGCTGCCTTCGCGCGCGGCGGTGAGGGCGTCGCCCACCTCCTGCAGCGGCCCTTCGGTGCGCTCCTGCAGCCGCTGCCCGGCCTCCGTCAGCTCCAGCCCCTTGCTGCCGCGCTCGATGAGCCGCACCCCCAGTTGCTCCTCCAGCTCGGCCACGCGGCGCGACAGCGTCGCCTTGGAGCGCCGGCTCGCGCGGCTGGCCCGGCCAAAGCCGCCGTGCGTGGCCACCAGGTTGAAGTCCGCCAGTGCGTTCAGATCCATGTGTCTTGTGGTTGAGACAGTTTGTCTTGATTTTGGCGGCTGTGTTTATGGATTGCAACGGCATATCGTTCGTTCCGTTCCTTCCCAAACACTTCCACACACGGAGTCTTCACATGAGCATCCTCGTCATCGGCGCCACCGGCACCATCGGTTCCCTCGTCGTCCAAGGTCTGGCCCGCCAGGGCGCAGACGTCACCGCGCTGGTCCGCCGGACCGGCACGCAGTCCCTGCCCGCAGGCGTCAAGGGGGTCGTCGGCGACCTGAGCGACGTCGCCTCCATGCGCCAGGCGCTGCACGGCGTGCGCACGCTGTTCCTGCTGAATGCGCTGGCGGCCGACGAGCTGACGCAGTCGCTGCAGGCGCTGAACCTGGCCCGCGAGGCCGGCATCGAGCGCATCGTCTACCTGTCGGTCATCCACGCCGACCGCTACACCGACGTGCCGCACTTCGCCGGCAAGCACACGGTGGAGCGCATGATCGAGTCGCTGGCGCTGCCGGTCACGGTGCTGCGCCCGGCCTACTTCATGCAGAACGACATCGCCATCCAGCCCGTCATCGAGGGCTACGGCGTGTTCCCCATGCCCATCGGCGCGCCTGGCTGCGCGATGGTGGATGCGCGCGACATTGCCGACATCGCGGTCGCCGAGCTGCTGCGCCGCGACCGCGCACCGAGCCCGCTGCCGCGGCTGACGCTGGAGATCGTCGGCCCGGAGGTGCTCAACGGCCCGGCGGCTGCGGCGGTGTGGAGCGAGGTGCTGGGCCGCCCCATCGCCTATGCCGGTGACGACGTGCAGGCCTTCGAGGCCCAGCTCGCGCAGAACGCGCCGGGCTGGCTGGCCTACGACCTGCGCCTGATGATGGCCCGCATCCAGCAGCTGGGCCAGATCGGCGCCGACGGGGCCGTACAAAAGCTCGAGCAGTTGCTCGGCCGGCCGCTGCGCCGCTACCAGGACTTCGTCGCCGAGCGCGTGCGTGCAGCGGCCTGACCGCTGAAGCCGTCGCCGCGCCGGCGGGTGTCAACCGTCAGTCGCGGCGGCCGGGGCCGTGGTCGCGATCCCGATCCCGGTCGCGGCCTCGATCCCGATCCGGGCCGCGGTGGTCGTGACGGTCGTCGCGGCCGCGGTCGTCCCAGTGGTGATCGTGGCGGTCGTCGCGGTATCCCGGCGGGCCGCGGTCGGGCTCACGGCGCACGACGACGTTCTTGCGATACCAGCCGTCCTCGACGAAGTACACCGGCGCACCGCAGGCCCGGTAGCGGTTGCAGTTGTGGCGCCAGTCGCGGCGATGCTCGGGCGGCACCCACAGGTAGACGGGTTCGCGGTAGACCGGCTGGCCGATGATGACCGGCTGCGGCGCCACCACCACGGGCTGCGGGTATTGGCCAATGTCGATGCGGCCGTAGACGCCGGGTTGGCTGAAGCCGATGGACACGCCGATGTCGGCGGCCTGGGCCGGCAGCGCGGCCAGGCCGGCCAGGGCCAGTGCGGCGGGGGCCGCCCAGCGGGCGAGTCGGTGGCGTTGCTGGTTCATGAGGAACTCCTTGGTGCTTGGTGCTTGCCGGTATTGAACGCGATGGCGGCCGCTGGGTTGTCATCGGCGCTGTAACAAACCGCAGATGGGGTGTCGTCCTACAAGACGGGCCGAGGGCGCACCTCAAGCTGCCGCCTTCCCAGCCTGGAGCCTGCGATGAGCGACCCCCAGCCTGCGGCCGCCGTCGAGCAGGCCCTGGCCCTGAATGCGCGTTTTCTGGAGCGTTGCAGCCGCCTCGCGGGTGTGGGCGCGTGGGAGTGGCAGGCCGGCACCGGCTCGCTGGTGTTGTCCGACTCCGCCTGCGAGCTGCTGGACCTGCCCGCCGATCGCGTGCCCACGCTGGGCGCGCTGCTCGACCGCTTCGGGCCCGACGGTGCCGCCATGCTGGACGCGGCGCTGCACCGCGCCGATTCCGAGGGGCGCGGCTGGGACGTGGAGCTGCGCTGCGAGACGACGCAGGGCGAGCGCGTGCTGCGCGTCGTCGGCGGGCCCGATGACGACGGCGAGGTGCGCCGCATCGGCGTGGTCATGCAGGACGTCACCGAGCCCGCCGGCGTGCGCGCCGAGCTGGAACGTGCGCTGGAGCGGCTGGACCTCGCCACCCATGGCGGCGGCATCGGCGTGTGGGAGCTGGATTTGCAGGCCTCGCGCCACGGTGCGCTGACCTGGGACGACGCGATGTGGCGGCTGCATGGCGAGGCACCGCATGGCCAGCGCATCACGCCGGTCGGCTGGCGGCGGCGCCTGCATCCGCAGGACCGCCGGGCGGCGCTGCAGGCGCTGGGTATTGCGCTCAGCCGCCGGCCGCAGCTGGAGGGCGAATGGCGCGTGCGCTGGCCCGACGGCAGTGTCCACGTGTTGCGAGGTTCGGGCCGCTTGCTGCGCGACGGCAGCGGCCGGCCGCTGCGCCTGTCGGGCGTGTGCTGGGATGTCAGCGAGGAACGCCGGCTGCAGCAGAAGCTCGAAGAGCAGCACGAGTTGCTGGAGGTCACGCTGCAGTCCATCGCCGATGCGGTGCTCACGACGGATGCGCAGGGCTGCGTCACGTGGCTCAACCCCGTGGCGCAGCGCCTCACGGGCTGGACGGCCGAGGCCGCGCACGGCCAGCCGGCCTGCCAGGTTTTCCAGGCGCGGCGCGAGGACGAGGCCGAGCCGCTACCCGACCCGGTGCTGCAATGCCTGGCCAGCGGCCAGCCCACGCAGCTGCCGTCCGGCGCCGTGCTGGTGTCGCGCGACGGCGAGACGCGTGCCGTGGACGACAGCGTCGCGCCCATCCGCGGGCGTGATGGCGAGGTGGTCGGCGCGGTGCTGGTGTTCCGTGATGTCACGCAGCAGCGCCGCCAGTTCGACGAGATCCGCTGGCGCGCCAGCCATGATGTGCTGACCGGCCTGGCCAACCGCTCGGAGCTGGGCCAGCGCCTGGCGCGCACGCTGGAGCGTGCCAAGCGCGAGGGCAGCCACCATGCCTTGCTGGCGATCGACCTCGACCGCTTCAAGCTCGTCAACGACCATTGCGGCCACGCAGCCGGCGACGAGGTGCTGCGCGAGGTGGCGCGGCGGCTGGAGGCCGGCGTGCGCGGGCGCGACACCGTGGCGCGCCTGGGGGGCGACGAGTTCGCCGCCATCCTGGAGAACTGCTCGCTGGAAGAGGCGCAGCACGTGGCGCAGAAGCTGTGCGACTCGCTGGACCAATACCGCTACACCGAGGGCGACCAGACCTTCCGCATCGGCGCCAGCGTCGGCGTCACGCCGCTGGACGGCCGCTGGCCCGACACCGCCAGCGTGCTGCGCGAGGCCGATGCCTGCTGCATGATCGCCAAGGAGCTGGGCCGCAACCGCGTGCAGGTGTGGGCGCCGGACGATGCCGCGCTGCGCGCGCACCAGAGCGAGCACCGCTGGGCCACGCGGCTGCAGCAGGCGCTGGACGAAGGCCGCTTCGAGCTGGACCTGCAGCGCGTGCTGCCGGCACAGGGCGCCGCAGACGACGGCCGGCTGCGGGGCGAGCTGCTGCTGCGCCTGCGTGAGCGCGACGGCAACCGCGTGCCGCCCACGGCCTTCATGCCGGCCGCCGAGCGCTTTCACATCGCGCCGCGCATCGACCGCTGGGTGTTGCGCCAGGCGGTGACCATGTTGCAGCGCGAGGGCCTGCCCGAGATCGCGTCGCTGTCGGTCAACCTGTCGGCGCTGACGCTGCAGGACGCCGCCTTCCACCAGGAAGCGCGGGCGCTGCTGCTGGAGCTGGGCACCCAACGTGCGCGGGCGCTGTGCCTGGAGATCACGGAGACGGCCGTCATCACGCGGCTCGCCGATGCGGCCCGCTTCGTCACGCAGATGCGGGCGCTGGGTGCGCGCATCGCGCTGGACGACTTCGGCGCCGGCGCGTCTTCCTACGGCTACCTCAAGGCGCTGCCGGTGGACGTGCTGAAGATCGACGGCCAGTTCGTGCGTTCGCTGATGACCGATCCGCTGGACCAGGTGGCGGTGCGCAGCTTTGTCGACGTGGCGCAGACGCTGGGCCTGGCGACGGTGGCGGAATGCGTGGAGACGCCCGAGGTGCTGCAGGAGCTGGTGCGCCTGGGTGTGGGTGAGGTGCAGGGCTTTTTGCTGCACCGGCCCGAGCCGGTGGACTGCCTGCTGACCGCCGAGGACGGCCAGCCCGCGTGAGGCGGGGCGGGCCGGTGCGGCCCGCGCTTGGCGTCAGTGGCGATCAGTGCCGATCAGTGGCGCGCTGGCGAGGCGGCCTCGGCGCTGATGGCCGCCACGCCGCCGGCCATCAGCGTGTGCGTGGGGCGGGGCGGTGTGTCGCGCCCATCGGCCACGGCGCGCAGCGACACCTGCAGGCCGTTGGCGAACTGATCCTGCCAGCTCTTGAGCGCCTCGGTCGGGCGGCGTTGCGCGGTGCCGGCGGGGGCGTCGAAGGCGTGGCCGTCATGCAGCGCGGCAAGCCCGAGGCAGGCGCTCAGCGCGCCCACGGCCATCAACGCCGCGGCGATCTGCGGGCCACGGTGGCCGTGCACGGGGAAGGGGTGGGGCCGTTGGGCGTGCCAGCCTTCGGCGTGCAGGAATTTGCGGAACGGCATGGGATGCTCCTGGCGACTGATGTCGGTCTTGCGCCGGGCATGGCGCGTTGCGTTGGCATCAGTGTCGCGAGGGGCCGCCGCGCGCGGTGTCGGTGCCGGGGGCGGCAGCGCGTAGGACGTCAGGACAGCGACGCGGCGGCAGGCGGTTCGCTGTCCGCCGCCGGCAGCTCGCTGGGCACCGTCTCGGGTTCGGGCCGCAGCGGCAGGCGGGCCAGCACCAGCGTGCCGCGGCCAGGCGCCGACAGCAGCTGCAGCGTGCCGCCCAGGCTCTCGATGCGGTAGCGCATGCCCAGCAAGCCGTGGTGGCCGGAGCCGACGGCGTCGGGGTCGAAGCCCTGGCCGTCGTCGCGGATGTGCAGCTGCAGCCAGCCCTCCGCTTCGCCCAGCGTCACCCGTACCTGCTTGGCCTTGGCGTGGCGCATGACGTTGGTCAGCGCCTCCTGCACCAGGCGATACAGCGCGAGCCGGTCGCCTTCGTCGGTGGGGCTGTCGGTCAGCTCCAGGCTCAGCTGCAGGCCGGAGCGCTGCGCGAACTCCTGCGTCAGGATTTCCAGCGCCGGGATGAGGCCGAGGTTGGACAGCGCCGAGGGGCGCAGGTCTTCGATGATGCGGCGCTTCAGCGCGATGCCCTGGTCCAGCAGCGCGCTCATGTGCTTGAGGCGTTCGTCGATGTCGGGCGCCGTCTTGGTCATGCGCCGGATGCGGGCGACGTCCAGCTTGGCGGCCGTCAGCAGCGCGCCGAGCTCGTCGTGCAGCTCGCGCGCCAGGTGGGCGCGCTCGTCCTCGCGCACGGTCTGCAGGTGGCGGGCCAGCTCGGTCAGCTCGGCCGTGCGGCGGGCCACTTCGCGGTCGAGCCGGTCGCGCTCCTGCGCGAGTTCGTCGGCATGCTGGCGGCGCGCGTTGTGCAGCGCCTCGTTGCGGCGCAGGAAGATGGCCAGGCCGAACAGGCTCAGCAGCGTGAGGCCGTGCACGCCCAGCCGCCCGTAGGTCAGCGAGCGGTGGACGGCGTCGCGCTCGCGGGCGATCTCGGCGAGCTCATGGCGGTCGAGTTCGCTGACGGCGTCGCGCACCGCCTGCATCTTTTCGCGGCCGATGTCGGACTCCACCAGCCCTTGCCACGCCGGCGTGTTGCCCTCGCGGTAGAGCTTGACGACGAGTTGCAGCTCCGACAGCTTTTCATTGGCGCGCCGGCTGGCGTCGGCGACGAGCGTGGTCCAGGTCGAGTTCGCGTACTGGCTCTGCAGGCGTTGCAGCACATGGGGCAGTTCGCGCTCCGCGAGCAGCACGGGCGCGAGATAGTCCTCGCGGCCCGTCAGCAGAAAACCGCGCTGGGCGGTCTCGGCGGTGGTCAGCAGTTCGCGCAGGCGCAGGCCGTCGTCGCGGGCGAGGTAGCGTGCCTGCGACTGCGTCAGTGCCTGCTCGGCGCCCCAGAACGATGCTTCGCTGACGCCCATGACGGCCGCAGCGGCCAGCGCCGCGCCCAGCACGGCGATGCCCCGGTTGCGCGAGGCGCCGACGAGCCAGGGATCGAGATGACGCAGCACCGTGCGACGCTCAGAGGACGGGGGAGGTAGAGCCAGTGGAGTCGCCATCGGCAAGCTCGGCGCAGTAGGAGATGAGGTCGTCGAGTTCGCGACTCTTGTCGAACACCCGCTCGGCGCCCAGGCTTTCGCAGCGGCGACGCATCTCGTCGGTGGCGTAGTTGGTCAGCACGACACGGCGCGCGCGCACGCCGAGCTTCTGCGCGGCCTGCAGCACGCCCAGGCCGGTGCCGGAGCGAAGAAAGACGTCGACGATGAACAGGTCGGCGCCGGCGTCGGGGCCGCGGCTCATCCAGCGCACGGCGCCGGCTTCGTCGGCGACCGACCCCACCACCTCCACCTGCGCCAGCTCCTCGAGGGTGGCGACCAGGTTTTCGAGGATCACCGGGCTGTCTTCGACGATGAAGGCTTTAAGTGCTGGCATGGCCCGGGAGGAAGCGGTGTGACGGGGAGACGTGTTGGGGTCAAGTATGAACCGCTTCGGTATCACGTCGGCAGCATGAGCAACGCGTCGCGTTGTAGGACAAGTCCTAGACGCGACGCGCTCGCTCATCACGGACGGACGGCGATGTCGTTGCGCACGGCCACGACGCCGGAGGTCTCGCGGGCCAGCTTCTCGGCCATCTGCTTCTCGTCGGTGCTCTTCGCGAAGCCCGACAGCTGGACCGTGCCCTTCAGCGTCTCGACGCTGATGGACATGGCGCTGACCGTCGGGTCGGCGGCGAACTTGGCCTTGACGCGCGTCGTCAGCGCGGCGTCGTCGACATAGGCGCCGACGGTCTCTTGCTTGCGGGTGACGGCGCAGCCGCTGGTGACGCCCAGCGTGGCAACGAGGGCGGCAGACAGGGCCAGGGTCAGGACAGATTTGTTCAGCATGTGGGGCTCCATGAGTTGATTCGGTGGCGGCCCTTCGGCCGTGTCCAAACTATCCCGCCCGCCGGACCTCGGCGGGATAGTCCCGCAGCGGGGGCGCCTGTCGGACACGGCTGTCATCTTTGTAGGACGCCGGCCTAGGCGCGCGCGCTGGCGCCGCTGCTACGCTGAAGCCCTACTTTCCAACCGCAGGTACTTCCCATGATCCGCATCGGCATCGTTGACGACCACGCCATCGTGCGCACCGGGCTGCGCCAGTTCCTGTCCGACCACGTCGACCTGCGCGTCACCGGCGAAGGCAGCAGTGGCCACGAGGCGCTGGACATGGCCCGCAAGGGCGAGGTCGATGTGCTGCTGCTCGACATCTCCATGCCCGACCAGAGCGGCGTCGATGCGCTCGCCGCCATCAAGGCGCGCTTCCCCGAACTGCCCGTGCTCATCCTCAGCGGCTTCCCCGAGGCCCACTACGCCACCACGCTGCTGCGCCAGGGCGCCAGCGGCTACCTGAACAAGGAGTGCGACCCCGAGGAGATCGCCAACGCCATCCGGCTGGTGTCGCGCGGGCGCCGCTACATCAGCCCGGCCGTGGCCGAGCAGCTGGCCGACAGCGTCGTGGGCGGCACCGGCGGCGCCACCGCGCCCGACAAGCCGCTGCACGAGGCGCTGTCGGAGCGCGAGTTCCAGGTCTTCCTGCGCCTGGCGCAGGGCGAGACCGTCGGCCACATCGCCGAAGCGCTGTTCCTGAGCGTGAAGACCGTCAGCACCTACCGCACCCGCGTGCTCGAGAAGCTCAAGCTGCAGACCAACAGCGACCTGACCTATTACGCGCTGAAGAACGGCCTCATTCAGTGACCCTTGCCCCGTGTCGGGGCAGATGGCCAAACGATGGCCAAAAAAGGAACGGGCCCCGCGGGGCCCGTTGTCATTGGCGCGTCAACCGCGCAGGTGGCCGGCGTGATCCGCCCCCGCGTCGGCCAGCATCCAGGGCTGGGCCGATTCGTAGCCGAGCATCGGGTCCGGCGCGGCCGGGGTGGCGGCCGACCACCAACTGGTCAGCGCCGACAGCAGCGATCGTTGCGAGGAGCCGTCCGTCGTCGGCAGCGGGGAGAGGTTGTGATCGGCCATGGTGCCTCCAGTGGATGTCGAGGAGAGCATCGCTGGCGTCACGCGCAATCTGCATCGGTCGGGAGCGCTCCGGCCTGTCGGAGAGCGCTGACAGCGTGGCGCCGTCAGTCGGCCACGCCGGGCTCGGCCATCAGCCGGCCCTTGCCCGCGCGCTGCGCCTCGTAGAGCGCGGTGCCGGCGCGGCGCTCCAGGTCGGGCAGGCCGCGGTCGCCGGGGCGCAGCCGCGCCCAGCCCGCGCTGAACGACAGCTGGATGCCCAGTTCCGCCGGGGCCCGCTCGGCCAGCGTCTTGCGCAGCCGCTCGTCCAGCGCCAGCGGCCCGGCCGGCAGGCAGCGCGCCATCAGCACCCCCACCTGTTCGCCCGCCAGCCGGCCGGCCACGTCGCCCAGGCGCATCTGGCCCTGCACGCAGCTCGCGAACAGCGCCAGTGCGCGCTCGGCCTGGTCCATGCCGTGCTCCGATTGCAGCGTGTCGAAGTCGTCCAGCGCCAGCACGATGAGGGCCAGCGGCTCGTCGAAGCGGCGGGCCATGCCGATGAATTCCACCGACCGCGCGGTGAAGGCGCTGCGGTCGATGAGGCCGGTGAGGCCGTCGGTCTGCGCGAGCCGCGCCAGCTCGGCCTCGGTCTGGCCGCGCCAGGCCAGCAGCAGCATGGGCAGTGCGAGCAGCAGGGCGAGCTGGCCGGCCAGCGCCAGCAGCAGGTCGGCGCGCGGCATGGGCCCGCCCGGATCGAGCAGCGCCGCGGCCGCGTGATAGAGCATGGCCACCAGCAGCGGCATCACGGCGGCCAGGCCCAGCAGGCGCCAGCGCCGGCTGTTTAGCCCCTGCAGCACGCTGCTGCGGCCGGGCGACGTCAGCGCCACGCCCAGCCAGCCGAGCTGCGCCGCCAGTACCAGGTCGGCCAGCATCTGCGCCTGTGCGCGGTCGGGCCACAGCAGCGCATGCCCCACGCCCAGCGCCACCGGCACGCCGGCCATGATCCAGCGCCCCGCGCGCGGCGTCAGCCACAGCCCCAGCGCCCACCAGATCGCCGACAGCGCCAGGCCCACCAGCGCCGTGCCCAGGCTGTGCACGCCCGCAGGCAGCTCGAAGCGCTCCGCCACGGTCGGGCTGATCAGCGCCAGCCCCAGGCCCAGCGCCAGCATGCCCACCTGGGCCCAGCGGCCGCCGGCATTGGCGCCGCGCCAGCCCACCAGCGTGATGAGCACCAGCGCCGCCGCCAATGCCTGCATGGGCATCAGCGCGAGCAGGGCGTCGGTGAAGGTCATGCGTGTGGCCCCAGGTTGGCGGGCCGTGCCGGAGCCGGCCCGTGCTGGCGACGTGGCGGTCGGTCGAGCCGGCAGACATCGCCGCCCCCAGCGGAGGCCGGCCAAGGTCGTCCTGGGACGAGGGGCTTCATTTCTTGACCGGGATGGGCGTCTCGCGGCCGACCGGCACGGCGGTGACGCTGTTCTTGGGCGAGCCGTCGATCAGGCGGTCCGAGTAGGTCAGGTAGACCAGCGTGTTGCGCTGCACGTCCACCATGCGCACGATGCGCAGCTTCTTGAACACCAGCGAGATGCGCTCGTTGAAGACTTCCTCCTGCCGGGGCAGCGGCTGCGCGATCGCGATCGGGCCGACCTGCCGGCAGGCGATGGACGCCTCGGCCTTGTCTTCCGCGAGCCCGACGGCGCCCGAGATGCCACCCGTCTTGGCCCGCGACACATAGCAGGCCACGCCCGGCACCTTGGGGTCGTCGTAGACGTCGACGACGATCTTGTGGTCGGGCCCGATGAGCTTGAAGGCGGTGTCCACGGACCCGATGGGTTCTGCGCGGGCGAGCGCCGTGGCGGCGAGCAGGGCCCAGGGGGCCAAGAGAGCGAGGGGGGCGGCTGGCTTCATCGGGCCAGTCTAAAGCGCACAGGCCCCCGCCGGCGAGGGCACCGCCGTCTGACGGCCGGTGTAGCGCGGCGCCTCGGGCCGGTTGAGGTTGAAGTGCGTGAGCTGGTCGCTGCGCTGGTTGCACAAATACAGGTGTGTGCCGGCCAGGCCCGCGCTGCGCGGGTAGCTGCCGCGCACCCAGTGGTGGTCAAGCAATCGCGGGCGGCGGGGCTGGGCCAGCGACAGCACGGCCAGGCTGTCGTGCAGCCGGTTCAGCGCATACAGGTGCCGCCCGCCCGGCGCCAGCAGCAGGTCCGACGCATAGCTCGTGCCCACGAAACCCGCCGGCAGCACGCTCGCCTCGTTGAGCAGCTGCGGCCCGTCGGCCGTCAGCAAAACGGTGGACAGCGTCGACGATTCCTCCTGCAGCACGTAAACGAGGCTGGCATCGGCCGGGTGGAAGACGAAATGGCGCGGGCCGGAGCCGGGGCTCAGCGCCAGCTCGTGCGCGGCGGGGCCCGGCGTGAAGCCGGCCAGCGGCCAGACGAGCAGGCGGTCGCGGCCCAGGTCGGTGCCGAGCAGCCAGCGCTCGTCCGGGCTGGTGCGCAGCATGTGGGCGTGCGGTGCGTCGTGCCCGCTGTCGGCCAGGCTGCCCGGTGGCGCCATCGCCGCGTGGCGCGGGCCGGGGGCGCAGGCCTCACCCGCGCAGCTGGGCCAGCTGTCGGCCGAGGCCAGCCGGCCGTCTGCCTGCACCGTGAGCGCCGCGAAGCGGGCATCGGCGTAATGAGCCACCCACAGGCGGCCGGCGCCCAGGCTCAGGTGCGCCGGGCTGCGGCCGCCGCTGGCCTCGCGCTGCAGCAGCGTCAGCCGGCCTTCGGCGTGGGCGTAGACGCTGACCTGATGGGCGCCTTCCTCGGCGGCATACAGGCGCTGCGCGGCGGTGTCGGCCAGCAGCCAGCTCGGGCTGCCGCCATTGGCCGTGACACCGAGCGGCCGCAGCGACCCGTCGGCACCGATGGTGAAGCTGTAGATCCCCTGGCCGGCAGGCGCGTAGGTGCCGACGTGGAGGTAACGGTGTGGTGAGGTGGCAAGAGCGGGGATCACGTGCAGGGCAGGCAGCAGCAGAAGGGCGTGGCGGCGTTGGAGCTTCACGGCTCCTATCTTGCCCTGTCGTGGCGCGGGTCGATCAGCGGAGGTGGATCGTCAGGGGGCTGTGTGGTGAGCGGTGGCTGTCGGTCATGAGCGGTCGGTCGCAAAGGGCAGCTTTCAGTTAGGCTGGCTTCATGTTCAAGTTGACCTCTTCTGAACGGGAGACCCTGGCTGGCCCACTGGTTGTCGGCTGCGTTCTCGGCGCATTCGTCGGGTTTGCCAGTTGGGGCTTTGACAGCGAATACGAGCAACTCGGCCATCTGCGCATGCTGCTCAACGCCTTGACCGCGTTCCTTGTGTCTCTTGTGATCGTGAACGTCCCTTTTGGAGTACTGCCAATCGCCGCCTTGCGACGGCAACGGCGAAAGGGATCAGATGACCTCGAATGAGGTACAGCTGGCTGGGTGCTGCCAGGAGCTGCTATCGTGAGTGTCTGGTGTAGGGCACTCTAGTGGAGCCCTGGAGCCATTTACTGTTTGGTCAGGGCGCTATCAATGTCAGCCAACTTTTCGCACTCTGACAAACGCGTCGCTTCGTCGCTCTCGGCAGCGCTGCGCCAACACCGCGCCGCGGCCGGATTGGCTATCAAACCGTACCATCCCCATTTGAACGAGTCTGCAAGCCATCGCATGGCGGTCGGCTGCCCATTCCGCGCCGATTTCACGAGCCATTTCAGAGTTTGCGCGTGACGCTCAGATGCTGAGAACTTGATGCCCAGGTCGCCATTGCCGGCGAGTAAGAGGGCGACTCCCTCCTGAACTTCACGGTCGCCACCCTCGGCCAACGGAAGCCACAGCCAATACGCCTCAGAATAACGCCCAGAGTTGGCGGCATCGGCGCCAAGCTGCTTAGGGCTTTCGGCCGAGCTGGAGTTTGCGAGCAAACAGAATACCGTCACTAAAGCAATCTTCCGACCCATTGCTGCTCCCATGGCTGGGCGAGCATATTAAGCGCGGCCTGCCCCGGGGCCGACGAGTCGAAGGTCGATGCACGCGCTCATGGGAATGACCGTTTCGGGGCGCTTAATTCGCGGAGACGGAGGACCGCAATGGGTCGGAAGCTGGCATCGCATGCCCACGTCGAGAACCCCAGCGTCCAGGCACCGTAGCGTTGGGGTTCATTTCGCTGACGCCATGTGCCTACGCGCTGGCGATGGAGGGCGTTGCTGGCAGTTGCTATCCGCGTGAGTCCCAGCCGGGATTTCGTCCCGGCGGCCGACCTACTTTCTTGCGCGCGCAAGAAAGTAGGCAAAGAAAGCGCCCCTGTTCCGTAGCCCCTTCGCTGCGCGAAGGGGTCCCCTGCGATGCTCGAAGCCCAGGGCCGCGCCGAACTCACTTCGCTACGCTGCGTTCAAACAGGCGGCGCGAAGTCAGAGCTTGAGGCTCGCTGCGCTCGCGCCCTGGGCTCCTGTGCTTCTCGGCTCCTCCAAAGGGGAACCCCGGAACAGCCAACAGCCAAACCCGGAAGCCGGCTGCCGCGAGGTATTCGTCTTGCCCCCTTTAGCACCGCCGAGCAGCGCAAGAGCTTGAGGGCGCGAGCGCAGCTCGCTTCGACTTCTGACTCCGCGCAACTGTTTGAGCAGAGCGTAGCGGCGCGAGTTTTGCGCGGGCCCTCAAGCTCTGAGCAGCGCAGGGAACCCGCAGCTTTGCTGCGGGCGGTGCGGTCGGGGGGAGCTCTTTGCCTACTTTCTGGCGGTCTGAACAGCGGTCCAGAAAGTAGGTCGCCCGCCGGGGCGAACTCCCGGCGCGATGCAACGGGTCAAGCCAATCGTCGCCAAGACATCCCCGACCGTCATGCGCGCGCAGGGGGCGTCCGGTTGGGGCAGGCCGACGCTCAGCAACTTTCGTACTTCCAGTGGCGCGATTTGCCCTCGGCCAGCCATTCGACGGCCTGGGCGATGCGCTTGGCGCGGGTGTCCTCGCGCTTGGCTTCCAGCACCCATTCCAGGTAGTCGCGCTGCTTGCCGGGCGGGAACGCGTGGTAGTGCTGCTGCGCGGCGCTCACCTGCGCGAGCGCGGCGGCGAAGTCGTCCGGCATGTCTAGCTTGGCGCGAGGTTGCCGGCCCGGCTTCTGGGCGCGGGGTGCGCCGGCCAGCAGCAGCGCGCTGGCCGCCTGGATCTGCCGGCGAAGTTCCGCGCGGCTGGGCAGGTCGGCCAGCGTCTCGATGCGGCCGAAGTCGCCCATCGCGCCGGCCTGGCTCTCGTTGCCACCTTCGCGCTGCCAGAAGCCGAAGGCGCAGTGGGCCTTGAAGGCCGACATGCCGCACAGCAGCTTGCCGTCGAGCAGGAAGTGCGGCCGGTTCCACTTGATGGTCTCCACCACGCCGGGGCAGGCGGCGTGCACGTCCTCGCGAAGGCGCGCCAGGATGGGCTGTGCGAACGCCGGTGCGTTGGCGAGGTAGGCATCGATGCGGGTATCGAGCGTGGGCATGAGCTGAGTCTAGACTTTCTGCCCGATTTCCGCCTGTGACCTGCCGCTTTGAAGACGCTGCTGACGCTGCGGTTGAGCGCGCCGACGTTTGTCCAACAACTGCCCTCGGGCCGGTCTGGTGCATCGGCCTGCCTGACGCGACCGGCGGGTGTCGGACAAACCCGAGCGGCCGTCGTTCAGAATGACCGCGACTTGATCCAGCGCCGGTTGCATTGCACCGCCATCTTTGACGGGCTTCGTGAGCGACTGGTCATTCGCACAACCCCATGTCTAGCAACAGGCACCTCATGTGGCCATTCTTCTTGTTCGCTCTGGTTCTGATCAGCTTCCTGATGGTGCTGGCAGAGACAGGCAGTGCTCACGAGGCCTTTGTCGCCTCTGCCTGGATCTCTCCCCTCCTGCTGTTCGCCTGCTACTTTGCGTCGCGTCGTGGCAAGTCGCCGACAACCATCGAGCGTGTATTGGCCGGTCTGTGGATTCTGGTCCGTCGAGTGGTTTGCTTCGTTGGGGCCGCCTTCTTCTTGATGGCCGGCGTGTTCGGTGGCATCGCCGCCTTTGAGCAGCGCAATGCATTCGTGCTGGTCGGCGTCATCTTTTGCCTCGCATTCGGCGTAGCCAGTATTTGGTGGGGCCTCTATGGTGATGGCACGGGCCGGAGATTCGGTGATGCCAGATCAAAGCATGAGGAGAGGAAACGCCGGTATGGATGGAAGTAGCGGCCGCTGACGCCGCTCACATGTTGCGCCGGTACTGCCCACCCACCTCGAACAGCGCGTTCGTGATCTGGCCGAGCGAGCACACGCGCACGGCGTCCATCAGCACGTTGAACACGTTGCGGTTCTCGATGACGGCCTGCTGAAGGCGGGCCAGCATGGCGGGCGCCTGGTCCGCGTTGCGCGCATGGAAGTCGGCCAGACGCGAGAGCTGCGACTGCTTCTCTTCATCCGTCGAGCGCGCCAGCTCGATGTGCTCGGGCACGGGGTCGCCCTTGGGGTTGCGGAAGGTGTTGACGCCGATGATGGGGTGCTCGCCCGTGTGCTTGAGCGTCTCGTAGTGCAGCGATTCCTCCTGGATGCGGCCGCGCTGGTAGCCGGTCTCCATGGCGCCCAGCACGCCGCCGCGTTCGCTGATGCGCTCGAACTCGGCCAGCACCGCCTCTTCGACCAGCTCGGTCAGCTCGTCGATGATGAAAGCACCCTGGTTGGGGTTCTCGTTCCTCGCCAGCCCCCACTCGCGGTTGATGATGAGCTGGATGGCCATGGCGCGGCGCACGCTGTCTTCCGTCGGCGTGGTGATGGCCTCGTCGAACGCGTTGGTGTGCAGCGAGTTGCAGTTGTCGTAGATGGCGATCAGCGCCTGCAGCGTGGTGCGGATGTCGTTGAAGGCGATTTCCTGTGCATGCAGGCTGCGGCCCGAGGTCTGCACGTGGTATTTGAGCTTTTGCGAGCGGTCGTTGGCGCCGTAGCGGTCGCGCATGGCCACCGCCCAGATGCGGCGCGCCACGCGGCCCAGCACGGTGTACTCTGGGTCCATGCCGTTGCTGAAGAAGAAGCTCAGGTTGGGCGCGAAGTCGTCGATGTGCATGCCGCGCGCCAGATACGCTTCCACGAACGTGAAGCCGTTGGACAGCGTGAGCGCCAGTTGGCTGATCGGGTTGGCGCCGGCCTCGGCGATGTGATAGCCCGAGATGCTCACCGAGTAGAAGTTGCGCACGCTGTGCTGCACGAAGAACTCGGCGATGTCGCCCATGACCTTGAGGCTGAACTCGGTCGAGAAGATGCAGGTGTTCTGGCCCTGGTCTTCCTTCAGGATGTCGGCCTGCACGGTGCCGCGCACGTTGGCCAGCACCCAGGCCCTGACCTTGGCGGCCTCATCAGCCGTCGGGTCGCGGCCGTTGTCGGTGCGGAACTTGGCGAGTTTCTGGTCGATGGCCGTGTTCATGAACATGGCCAGGATGGTGGGCGCCGGGCCGTTGATGGTCATGGACACCGACGTGGTGGGCGAGCACAGGTCGAAGCCGTCGTACAGCACCTTCATGTCGTCCAGCGTCGCGATGCTGACGCCGCTATTGCCCACCTTGCCGTAGATGTCGGGCCGCGGCGCGGGGTCGGCGCCGTACAGCGTGACCGAGTCGAAAGCGGTGGACAGGCGCTTGGCGGGCATGCCTTCGCTGACGAGCTTGAAGCGGCGGTTGGTGCGGAAGGCGTCGCCTTCGCCCGCGAACATGCGCGTCGGGTCCTCGCCCTCGCGCTTGAACGGAAACACGCCCGCCACGTAGGGGAAGCTGCCGGGCACGTTCTCCAGCATCAGCCACTTCAACAGCTCGCCGTGGCATTCGTAGCCGGGCAGGGCGACCTTGCGGACCCGGGTGCCGGACAGGCTGTGCGTGACGAGGGCCGTGCGGATTTCGTGGTCGCGGATCTTCACGACGTACTCGTCGCCGGCGTAGGCCTTGACCATGTCGGGCCAGCCTGCGAGCAGCTGGCGGGCGTCGGCGTCGAGCCGCGCGCGGCGCTCGTCGGCCAGCGCGCCGAGTGCCTCGCGGGCCCGCTGCCGCTCGGGGGCGGCGGCCTCCAGCATGGCGCGGCTGGCTTCCAGTTGCTGGATCTCCCGCGCCAGTGCGGCCTGCTGGCGCGCGCGGGCCTTGTAGCGGCGCACGGTCTCGCCGATGTCGGCGAGGTAGCGCATGCGCGCGGCGGGCACGATGGGCGTCTGGTGCGTGCTGTGGCGCGTGTGAACCTGCGGCAGCCGGCCCTCCCCGAGGCGCAGGCCGAGCTCGCTCAGCCGAGGCTTGAGCGCCTGGTAGAGCGCGGTGACGCCGTCATCGTTGAAGCGGCTGGCCATGGTGCCGAACACGGGCATGGTGTCGGGCGACTGGCCGAAGGCCTCGCGGTTGCGCTGCACCTGCTTGGCCACGTCACGCAGCGCGTCCAGCGCGCCCTTGCGGTCGAACTTGTTGATGGCGACGAACTCGGCGAAGTCCAGCATGTCGATCTTCTCGAGCTGGCTCGCGGCGCCGAACTCCGGCGTCATGACGTACATGGGCACGTCCACCAGCGGCGCGATGGCCGCGTCGCCCTGGCCGATGCCGGAGGTCTCGACGATGACGAGGTCGAAACCGGCCACCTTGGCGGCGGCGATGACGTCGGGCAGCGCCGGCGAAATCTCGGAGCCGAAGTCGCGCGTGGCAAGGCTGCGCATGAAGACGCGCGGGCCCTGCGACCACGGGCCGATGGCGTTCATGCGGATGCGGTCGCCCAGCAGCGCGCCGCCACTCTTGCGGCGCGAGGGGTCGATGGAGATCAGCGCGATGCGCAGGCTGTCGCCCTGGTCCAGCCGCAGCCGGCGGATCAGCTCGTCCGTCAGGCTGGATTTGCCGGCGCCACCGGTGCCGGTGATGCCGAGCACGGGCGTCTTCATCGTCAGGGCTCGCTTGCGCAGCGCGTCAACGAGGGCCGCGTCGGCGCGTGGTGCCCACGCAGGGCTATCGCCCTTCTTGCCGCTCTGGCCTTCGGCCGGAACCTGGCGGTTCTCCAGTGCCGTGAGCAACTGCGCGAGCGAGCGCCATGCCGCGTCTGAATGGCCGGTGATGGCGTCCAGGGACTTCGGTGCGTAGACGCTGAAGTCCTGGTCGGTCTTCATGACCATCTCGCCGATCATCCCTGCCAGGCCCATGCGCTGGCCGTCCTCGGGGCTGAAGATGCGCACGCCATGCCCGGCCAGTTCGCGGATCTCGGCCGGCACGATGACGCCGCCGCCGCCGCCGAACACCTGGATGCGCTCGCCGCCACGCGCCGATAGCAGCTGCACCATGTACTTGAAGTACTCGACATGCCCGCCCTGGTAGGAGCTGATGGCGATGCCCTGGACGTCTTCCTGCAGCGCTGCGGTGACGACCTCGTCCACCGAGCGGTTGTGCCCGAGGTGGATGACCTCGGCCCCCATGCCCTGCAAGATGCGCCGCATGATGTTGATGGCGGCGTCATGCCCGTCGAACAGGCTGGCGGCGGTGACGAAGCGGACCTTGTGGGTCGGGCGGTAGTCGGCCAGCGATGCGGCGGCGCCGGGCGGCTCCGCCGCGCTGGCGGCTTCTCGGGCGGCAGGCCCGTCGCCAGCGCGCCTTGTGGGCGCGATGACGTCGGCGGCGAGATCGGTCATGGCTTGTCTCCTTGATCGTTGTCGGATTCTAGGCATCTGGTTGACGTTAACGTCAATTGAGGCGGCCGCGCGTCTGCCGCGATGATGCGCGCCTCGCCACCTCTGGCCGCTTGCGACGCATGAACACCTCTTCCCCTGCCACGCCCACGCTGGGCACCGAACTCACCTGGCGCGGCATCGTGCTGGGCATCCTCATCACGCTGGTCTTCACGGCGGCCAATGTCTACTTCGGCTTGAAGGCCGGCCTGACGTTTGCGACATCCATCCCGGCCGCTGTCATCGCGATGGCGCTGCTGCGCAAGGCCAAGGGAAATTCGATTGGCGAGACCAACATCGTGCAGACCATCGCGTCGTCCGCCGGCACGCTGTCGTCCATCATCTTCGTGTTGCCCGGCCTGGTCATGATCGGCTGGTGGACGGGCTTCCCGTACTGGCTGTCGGCCTCGCTGTGCGCCCTGGGCGGTGTGCTGGGCGTCATGTATTCCATCCCGCTGCGCCGCGCGCTGGTGACGAATTCGCCGCTGCCCTACCCGGAAGGCGTGGCCTGCGCCGAGGTGTTGAAGGTGGGGCACGCCAGTGACAGCGGCGAGGGCAGCCGCCAGGGGCTGATTGCGATCGTCATGGGCGCGGTCGTGTCGGCGGCCTTCAGCGTCGTTGTCGCGACACAGTTGTTCGCGGCCAACCTGGCGCAGTACTTCCGGCTGCCGGGCAGCGACAGGAACGGCGCCGGGCCAGCCACGGGGTATGACCTCAACTTCAGCTTCGCGCTGCTGGCCGTGGGCCACCTCGTGGGCTTGTGGGTGGGCATCGCCATCCTCGTCGGTGCCTGCATCGGCTGGCTGGGCGGCGTGCCGATGCTGACGCAAGGTGTGGACGGGGCGGCGGAGGCCGTGGCCTTGTTCGCGTGGAGCAAGAAGGTGCGCTTCATCGGCGCGGGCTGCATCGCCGTCGCGGCGATCTGGACACTGCTCAAGCTCGCCAAGCCCGTCGTCACGGGCCTGCGCTCGGCGGCGCAATCCGCCCGCGTGCGCAAGGCCGGCCAGGCCGACACGCTGCCTCGCACCGAGCGAGACATTCCCATCGGCACGGTGGGCCTCGTCACGCTGGCCTGCATGCTGCCCATCGGCTTCATGCTGGCTCAGTTCGCCGGTTCGGCGGGCCTGGGCGAGCAGCTCGGGCTGCTGGTGGTCGGCGGTGTCGCCTATGTCGCGCTGATGAGCTTCTTCGTCGCCGCCGTGTGCGGCTACATGGCCGGGCTGATCGGCTCGTCCAACAGCCCGCTGTCGGGCGTGGGCATCCTCGTCGTCATCGGCGTGGCGCTGCTGCTGGCGCTGGTGGTGAAGCCGCTGCTGCCGGGCGTCAGTGGCCAGGCACTGGTGGCTTACGCGCTGTTCGTCACGGCCGTGGTGCTCGCCGTGGCGACGATCTCCAACGACAACCTGCAGGACCTGAAGACTGGCCAGCTCGTCGACGCCACGCCGTGGCGCCAGCAGGTGGCGCTCATCATCGGCGTCGTCGCCGGTGCGGCGGTCATTCCGCCGGTGCTGGACCTGCTGAACCAGGCCTACGGCTTTGCCGGCGCGCCCGGCGCCGACGCTAAGAAGGCGCTCGCCGCCCCGCAGGCCGCGCTGATCTCGGCATTGGCCAAAGGCGTGATCCAGGGCGACCTGGCCTGGGATCTGATCGGCATCGGTGCCGGCATCGGCGCGGCCTGCGTCGTCATCGACGAGCTGCTGAAGCGTTCGACGGCGGGCAAGGCGCACCTCGCGCCGCTGGCCGTGGGCCTGGGCATCTACCTGCCGCTGAACAGCACGCTGACCATCGTCGTCGGCGCCGTGGCGGGCTGGCTGTTCGAGCGCGCCGCCGAGCGCCGCCGCAACGCCGAGTCCACCAAGCAGCTGGGCGTGCTGATGGCCTCCGGCCTCATCGTCGGCGAGAGCCTGCTGGGCGTCATCCTCGCCGCCGTCGTCGTGTTCTCCGGCAACGGCGCGCCGCTGGCGCTGGTGGGCGAGAGCTTCGCGACGACGGGCCAGGTGCTGGGCTTCGCGGCCTTCGCCGGGCTTGGCGTCGGGCTCTATCGCTGGCTGTTGAAGCGCTGAGCCCCAGCAGCGCCGCGGTCATGTGTGCTCGTGCGGCGCACGTCGGGCCGAGCGCCGGGCCGCTCCCAAGCCGGCCCACTTGGTGATGTGCTCGCGGCTCGACGCCGCGAGCATCACCGTCCCCACGGGGGACCGGCTGGGTTCGCCCGCGTTCAGCGGGGCGAGACCGGACGAGGGGCACTCAGTCATCCGAGCTGGCGAAGCCGAACAGCTGCAGCAGGCTCGTGAACAGGTTAAAGATGGACACGAACAGGCTGACCGTGGCGAGCACGTAGTTGGTCTCGCCGCCGTCGACGATCTGCTTGGTCTCGAACAGGATCAGGCCGGCCGACAGCAGCGCCACGACAGCAGAGACGGTCAGCGCCAGCGCCGGGATCTGGAAGAAGATCGCCGCCAGGCCGGCCAGCATCGCGATGATCATGCCGGCGAACAGGAAGCCGCCCATCCACGACAGGTCGCGCTTGGTCGTCGTCGCGTAGGCCGACAGCGCCAGGAACACGGCGCCGGTCGCGCCGAGCGCCAGCATGACGGTCTGCCCGCCGGCGGGCAGCGCCAGCGTGCGGGTCAGCAGCGGGCCCAGCGTCCAGCCCATGAAGCCGGTCAGCGCGAAGACCAGGCCCACGGCCGCGCCGCGGTTCTTCAGCTTGTGGATGCCGAACAGCAGGCCGAAGTAGACGACCAGCGTGAGGATCAGCCCGGGGCCGGGCAGGTTGAAGGCGACGGCAGCACCGGCGACGGCGGCGCTGAACAGCAGCGTCAGCGACAGCAACGCATAGGTGTTGCGCAGCACGCGCTGCGCGGCGCTGCGGTCGAGCGAGGCGCCATAAGGCATGGCGATGACGGTGGGGCGGGTTTGCATGGCAGACCTCCTTGGGAATGGAACGCCTGCAGGGTAGATAGCTGAAGATTCAAATAAAAGCAGAAAATCGAGAACAATTTCTTCTGCATAACTTGAGGAGTTGCCCATGAGCATGAGCTTCAGCTACCGCCACCTGTACTACTTCTGGGCGGTGGCCAAGGAGGGCGGGCTCACGCGCGCCGCCGAGCGCCTGGGCTTGTCGGTGCAGACGGTGTCGACCCAGGTGCGCGAGCTGGAACAGTCGCTGGGCGCCGCGCTGCTGAAGCCGGCCGGGCGCGGGCTGACGCTGACCGATGCCGGCCAGGCGGCGCTGGAGGTGGCGGAGCAGGTGTTCTCGCTGGGCGAGACGCTGCCCGAGCGCGTTCGCGACGCGGCGACGGCACCGGCCATGCGCCTCGCGGTGGGCATCTCCGACGGCTTGCCCAAGCTCGTCGTGCAGCGCTTGCTGCAACCCATCATCGACACGCCGCACCTGCGCCTGCTGTGCCATGAGGACGAGTTCGACGACCTGCTTGGCGACCTGGCGCTGCACCGGTTGGACGTCGTGTTGGCCGACCGACCCGCGCCGTCCAACCCCAACCTGCGCGTCTACAGCCACGCGCTGGGCAGTTCACCGATGGCGTGGTTCGGCGCGCCGCGCTGGGCCGAAGCGGCGATGCGCGACTTCCCGGCGTCCCTCGCCGACGTACCGCTGCTGCTGCCCACGGCGCATGCGGCCGTGCGCGCCCGGCTGGACCAATGGCTGGACCGCCACGCGGTGCGGGCGCGCGTGGCCGGCGAGTTCGAGGACAGCGCGCTGCTGGCCACCTTCGGTGCTGCGGGCATGGGCGTCTTCCCCGCGGCGACGCTGATGAGCGACAAGCTCGTGCAGCGCGACGGCCTGGTTCGGTTGGGCGACTGCGCGGGCGTGGAGGAGGCGTTCTACGCCGTGGGCACCGACAAGAAGATCGCCCATCCGCTGGTGCGCCGGTTGCTGCCGCAGCCTGACGAGGCGACTGCGTGACTTGCTACAGTTGACGTTCACGTCAATCAAGCGCTCGACGGCCCTGGCACGACCGGGCGCCGGACGGGCCGCACAGGAGACTTCCGCATGAATCTGCCCGGCCTCAACTTCCAGCTCGGCGAGGACATCGACGCACTGCGTGACGCGGTGCGGGCGTTCGCCGACGAGCAGATCGCCCCGCGCGCGGCCGAGATCGACCGCAGCGACCAGTTCCCCATGGACCTGTGGCGCAAGATGGGCGAACTCGGCGTGCTCGGCATCACCGTGCCGGAGGAATACGGCGGCGCCAACATGGGCTACCTCGCGCACATGGTGGCGATGGAGGAGATCAGCCGGGCCAGCGCCTCGGTGGGCCTCTCCTACGGTGCCCACAGCAACCTGTGCGTGAACCAGATCCGGCGCAACGGCAACGAGGCGCAGCGGCAGAAGTACCTGCCGAAGCTGATCAGCGGCGAGCATGTCGGGGCTCTCGCGATGAGCGAACCGGGCGCCGGCTCCGACGTGTTGAGCATGAAGCTGCGCGCCGAGCTGAAGTCGGGCGCAGGGGGCGACTACTACCTGCTCAACGGCAGCAAGATGTGGATCACCAACGGCCCCGACGCCGACACGCTGGTGGTCTACGCCAAGACCGATCCCGAGCTGGGCGCACGCGGCGTCACGGCCTTCCTCATCGAAAAAGGCATGCCCGGTTTCAGCATCGCGCAGAAGCTCGACAAGCTGGGCATGCGCGGCTCGCACACGGGCGAGCTGGTGTTCCACAACGTCGAGGTGCCGGCCGAGAACGTGCTGGGCGGCGTGAACAACGGCGCCAAGGTGCTGATGTCGGGGCTGGACTACGAGCGTGCCGTGCTGACGGGCGGGCCGCTGGGCATCATGCAGGCGGTCATGGACAACGTGATCCCCTACATCCACGACCGCAAGCAGTTCGGCCAGAGCATCGGTGAGTTCCAGCTCATCCAGGGCAAGGTGGCCGACATGTATACCGTGCTGCAGGCGGCGCGCAGCTTTGCCTACACGGTGGCCAAGAACCTCGACCTGCTGGGTCCTCAGCATGTGCGCCAGGTGCGCAAGGACTGCGCGTCAGTGATCCTGTGGACCGCCGAGAAGGCGACCTGGATGGCCGGCGAAGGCGTGCAGATCTTCGGCGGCAACGGCTACATCAACGACTACCCGCTGGGGCGGCTGTGGCGTGACGCGAAGCTCTACGAAATCGGCGCGGGCACGTCGGAGATCCGCCGCATGCTGATCGGCCGCGAGCTGTTCGCCGAGACCCTGTGATGGTCGAGCGCGCCGGCAACGAGCCGCGTGGTTGCGCTGTTGCGGTGAAGGCTTATCGCCGCAACGCGGATGTGAGTCGGCGCCAGACGATGTGAAACACGGGCCTGCGAAAATCGCGTCATGACGACCGAGACCAACCAAGACCTGCAAGACCTGCTCGCCAAGAACAAGCGTTGGGCCGCCGACACCGAGGCGCGCGAGCCGGGCTTCTTCTCGCGGCTGCTGAAGCAACAGACGCCCCAGTACCTGTGGATCGGCTGCGCCGACAGCCGTGTGCCGGCCAACGAGCTGGTGGACCTGCTGCCCGGCGAGCTGTTCGTGCACCGCAACGTCGCCAACGTGGTCGTGCACTCGGACCTGAACTGTCTGTCGGTCATGCAGTTCGCGGTGGACCACCTCAAGGTGCGCCACATCATCGTCGTGGGCCACAGCAACTGCGGTGGCGTGCGTGCGGCGCTTTACGACATGCGCGTGGGCCTGGTGGAGAACTGGATTCGCCACGTGCAGGACGTGCGCCACATGCACGCGGAGTGGCTGGCCACCGTGCCCGAGGCGCGGCGTGTGGACGCGCTGTGCGAGCTCAACGTGCTGGAGCAGGCGCGCAACGCCTGCCACACCACGGTTGTGCAGGACGCCTGGGCGCGCGGGCAGGAGATCGTCGTGCACGGCTGGGTCTACGGCCTGCACAACGGGCTGCTGGAAGACCTGGCGCTGACGGCCGCCCGCGCCGAGGACGTGGACCCGGCCTACCGCCGTGCGCTGCTCAACGTGAAGGCGCGCTACACGGCGGCTTGACTGCGCGCCGGCCGGGCGCTCGACGAGGTTCCGTCCGACAAACGCGGCAGTAGCGGCTTTCCACAATGGCGGCGTTGCCCCATTGCCCCAGGAGACGCCGCATGATCTTCGAAGCCATCCGCGAGAGCCACGACCTGCAACGCGACCTGTGCCGCAAGCTCACGGCGTCGCGCGGTGACATGGCGAGCCGCCAGCTGCTGTTCCTGCAGCTCAAGGTCGAGCTGATGGCCCATGCGGCGGCCGAGGAGCGGCACCTCTATGTGCCGCTGCTGATGGCCGATGGCGGCCTCGACGCGTCGCGCCATGCGCTGCACGAGCACCACCAGGTGGACGAGCTGCTGGAAGACCTGTCGGTGCGCAACAAGGAGCAGGACGGCTGGATCGCGACGGCCAAGACGCTGAGCTTCAAGGTGCGCCACCACCTGAAGGAAGAGGAGTCCAAGTTCTTCCAGCTGGCCGGCCGTCTGCTGCCGGATGCGAAGAAGGCGCAGCTCGCGGCCAGGTACCGCCGCGAGATCGTTCGCATGCGCAAGCACTATGCGGCGGAGTTCGAGAGCATCGCGGTGTCTGGCGAGACGGGCCTCGTCAAGCCCGCCAAGGCCGCTGCCGACAAGCCGGCCACGCGAGGCAGCGCCAGCGCTGGCGCGCAGTTGCGCGGCCACGCCAAGCCGCGCCGTACGCGCTGACCGGCGCTGAACGGCCGCCCGACCGACCCCGCCACGCCTGAGCGCAGGCGCACGCTCCCCCCAGGATGGAGCCCGGCGGCCCCGCCGAGCTGCCCCATCATGGCGGCATGAAACGACGACTGCTGTTCACCTGCCTGGGCCTGGTCGCGATGCTGGCGCAGGCCGAATCCACCGCGCGCTGGGTACAGGCCAGCAGCCTGATGCTGCGCATGGCCCCGTCGCCCACGGCGACTGTCATCGGCCGGTTGGAGCAGGGCCGGGCGGTCACGCTGCAGGCGCTGCCCGCCGAGGGTGCGGACTGGTGCCACGTGGCGGTCGGCGGCGATGGCGGTTATGTGGCCTGCCGCTACCTGAGTGATCGGCCGGTGCCGCCGCCGCAGGCCGGCCAGGGCGGCGTGCCCGCCGACCAGCGCTGGGTGGGCGGCAGCAACCTGCTGCTGCGTGCCGAGCCGCGCGCCGATGCCGCCGTGCTGGGGCGTTTGGCCCTGAACACCGTGCTGCAGCAACTGGGCGAGGACACGGGCAGCGGCTACTGCGCCGTTCAGCGCGTCGGCGGCGATGCTCAGAAGGGCTTCACCGCCTGCCGCTATCTGCTGCGCTCGCCGCTGGCCTGGGCGCAGCTGAGCGAACCGCACCAGGGCGGGGCCGACAACCCCGACTTCGACCCCGCCCGCGCGTTCTGGATCGCGCCCAGCTGGGAGCTGATGGCCCACTACGCGCGCCGCGTCGCCCAACAGCGCCAAGCGCTGGGTGACGCCGCGCCCAAGGGGCCGGACGAGCAGCTGGAGCGCATGAAGGCCAGGTTGTCCGGGCAGGTGCTCACGCTCAAGGAGCCGCCGGCGGCCTGGCTGCCGTGGGACGCCTTGCTGGCCGAGGCCGCCGCGCCGCCGTCGCGCGAGCAGGCTCAGTCGCTGGCCGCCGACCTGAACCTGTGGGGCGGCAGCTTCGACGACGGCATGCCTGACGGCCGATCGGCGCGCATCGCGGCCTTCGTGCAGGCGCTGCCGGCGCTGCCCAAGGCGGCGTCGTCCTGGTGGCGCGGCGAGGCCGAGCTGGCGGGGGCGGGCGAGTCCATCGCGGCGCTGGCCACGCGCTTCGGCGCCAAGGTGCAGTGGCTGCACGAGTCCTTGCAGCCGGGCTCGCAGAGCCGGGGCGCGATCGCGCCGGGCGTGCGCATCGAGCGGCTGACCAAGCCGCTGCACCGGGTCAGCCTGCTGGCCGGCGAGGCCTTGCGCGACGACGTCGCGGTGCCGACGCAGAACCGCGTCGACTGGGACCCGACGGCCGACTACAACTGCCCGGGCTGGGAGCCAGGTTTCGCCCATGGCGACGCGGACGCCGACACCTTCAAACGCAACGACTTCACGCCCCGCCAGGCCAGTGGGGCGCCGGTGCTGTTCCGCTTCTGGAGCGCACGCGCGCTGCCGGCCGGGGCGGCGCACTGGACGCGCCAGGCGTTCAAGCTCGACCGGGACCTGACGGGCTTTGTCAGCGGTGAGCTGCGCACCGTGGACCTGGATGGCGACGGCATTGCCGACCTGGCCTGGCTGCAGGCCACCGGCCGCGGCCCGGGCCACATGGGGCCGCAACCGGCGCATGACGACGCCTGGCTTCGCCTGTTGCTGGCCAACGTCGCCGGCAGCTGGCGGCTGCTGGGGGTGGACCAGTTCTCCTATGGCTGCGGCTGCTGAGCGGGCGCGACAATACGCCGTTCACTCACCCGTTGCCCCGTCATGTCCGAAGCTCCCGCCACCCGCCCCGAACTGCCCGACCACCTGAGCGTCGACCCGCGCAGCCCCCACCATGTCGCCGCCGTGTTCGAGCACGACATCGGCATCCGCTTCAACGGCAAGGAGCGTTCCGACGTCGAGGAGTACTGCATCAGCGAGGGCTGGATCAAGGTGCCTGCCGGCAAGACGCTGGACCGCAAGGGTCGGCCGCTGTGCATCAAGCTCAAGGGCGTGGTCGAAGCCTATTACCTGTGAGCCCCTCGCCCAGGCTTGCCGCGCTGAAAGCGGGCAAGCCTGGTCGGTCTTGCAGACCGCACGGCCTCAGCCACCGAGCGGACGGCGATGCTTGCGGCATTGAGCCGTAGGCACATCGCCCAAGCGGGTCGGCTTGGGGCGGCCCGGCGCTCGGCCCGAACACATCACGAGCGCGCGGCCAGCCGCAGCGTCAACCCGCCCTCCGGGCGCAACGTGACCGCCAGGCGCGGCTTCGGTGCCTCGGTGCTGACGGGGCGCAGCTCGAAACGCTGCAGCCGCATCGCCTCCTTCAGCGTGGCCGACAGCAGCGGCAGCGCACCCGCGTCGTCGGCCGTCGGCACGCGGCCCGCCAGTACCGCGTCGACCTCGTCGCGCACGCGGGCCTGGATGGCCGGGTGGGCCGCGAGCAGCCAGCTCCACCACAGCAGCGCCGTCGCGCTGGTCTCGTGGCCGGCCTGGAAGCTGACCATGCATTGGTCATGCACCTCTTGCGGCGACAGCGTTTCGCCTTCCATTCGGGCTTTCTGACCGCAGCGAGGTCTGCTCCCGTGGGGTTCACAGGCCCTGGACCGACGAGGCCTTCTGGCCCTACCGGTTGTGGCGATAGGTGATTTCACGTAACCCGGGCGGTTCCACAATGGAAGCATCCATTCAACGACAGGAGACTGAACATGTCCGATCCCATCGTCATCGTGTCCGCCGCCCGCACGCCCATCGGCGGCCTGCTGGGTGATTTCGCCGGGCTCGCCGGCTGGGAGCTCGGCGCCGTCGCGATCAAGGCGGCCGTCGAGCGTGCCGGCGTGCCGGGGGATGCCGTCGAGGAAGTGCTGATGGGCAACTGCCTGATGGCCGGCCAGGGCCAGGCGCCCGCGCGGCAGGCGGTGCGCAAGGCGGGCCTGCCCGACTCGGCCGGCGCCGTCACGCTCAGCAAGATGTGCGGCTCCGGCATGCGCACGGTCATGTTCGCGCACGACATGCTGGCCGCCGGCTCCGCCGAGGTCATGGTGGCCGGCGGCATGGAGAGCATGACCAACGCACCGCACCTGATGTTCGCGCGCAAGGGCATCAAGTACGGCGCCTCCGCTGTCTATGACCACATGGCGCTGGACGGCCTGGAAGACGCCTACGAGCGCGGCAAGGCCATGGGCGTGTTCGCCGAGCAGTGCGTCGCCAAGTACGCCTTCAGCCGCGAGGCCATGGACCAGTACGCCATCACGTCCACGCAGCGCGCCAAGGCCGCCAACGAGAGCGGCGCGTTCGACTGGGAGATGGCGCCCGTCACGCTGGCCTCGCCCAAGGGCGACACCGTCGTCAAGTTCGACGAGCAGCCCTTCAAGGCCAAGCTCGACAAGATCCCGTCGCTGAAGCCCGCCTTCAAGAAGGACGGCGCCATCACCGCCGCCACGTCGTCCAGCATCTCCGACGGCGCCGCCGCGCTGGTGCTGATGCGCGAGAGCACCGCCAAGGCGCGCGGTTTGCAGCCCATCGCCCGCATCGTCAGCCACGCCGTGCACGCGCAGGCGCCGGACTGGTTCACGACCGCGCCGGTTGGCGCCATCCAGAAGGCGCTGGCCAAGGCCGGCTGGCAGGCGTCTCAAGTCGACCTGTGGGAAGTCAACGAAGCCTTCGCCGCCGTGACCATGACGGCCATGTCCGAGTTCAAGCTGCCGCACGACATCGTCAACGTCAACGGCGGCGCCGTCGCGCTGGGTCACCCGATCGGCGCCAGCGGCGCGCGCATCATCGTCACGCTGCTGGGGGCGTTGAGGGCGCGCGGGTTGAAGCGCGGCCTGGCGGCGCTGT
Organism: Pelomonas nitida; assembly: GCF_043555975.1. Taxonomy (NCBI): domain Bacteria; kingdom Pseudomonadati; phylum Pseudomonadota; class Betaproteobacteria; order Burkholderiales; family Sphaerotilaceae; genus Roseateles; species Pelomonas nitida. The sequence continues at coordinate 58,713 of NZ_JBIGIA010000013.1, forward strand.
GCATCGGTGGTGGCGAGGCCACGGCGCTGGCGGTCGAGATGCTGTAACGCCGTCGTCGGTGGCGCGCCTGCGGGCGCGCCCCGCCGGTGCGTGCTTCCCCGGGGCGGGTGGCTTGCGCGCCTGATGGACACTCACGCCCGTGAGACATTTCATCCTGCTCCTGGTGGCGGCGCTGCTGGCCTACGGTCTGTGGCAGCTGGGCGGTCGCCCGCAACTGCACCGCTGGGCCCGCCATGGCGTGCGTCTGGCGGCCATCCTCGCCTTGTTGCTGGCGGCCCTGGTGGCCGCCTATCACTCCCACGCTTTGAAACTGCTATGAGATTCACACCGCTGCTGATGGCCCTGGGCGCGCTGCTCGCCGGGTGCACCCAGATCGACACCGGCAATGTGGGCGTGGAGCGCACGCTGGGCAAGGTCAGCAGCGAGGCGTTGCCGCCGGGCATCTACCTGACCGTCTTCAAGTCGGTGGACGAGTTCACGGCCAAGGAAATCAGCTTCCAGCTGGCCGACATGACGCCCAAGAGCCGCGACAACCTGACGATGAAGGACGTCGACATCGACGTCTATTTCAAGGTCATGCCGGCGGCCGTGCCCGGGCTGTTCACGAAGTACCAGGGCGACGTCGTGCGTCACGCCGACATCGTGCGCGACGGCAGCAAGGACCTCGTCATCGCCTACAGCCGCGTGTCGCGCGAGGCCCGCGAGGCGGTCTACAAGTCCATCGCCGAGATGGATGCGACGACCATGCACACCAAGCGCGCCGAGCTCTCCGAGCGCGTGCGCGGCGAGTTGCAGAAGGAGCTGGATGCCACCGACAAGGGCGCTTTCGTGGTGACGGCCGTCAATGTGCGCAACTTGCTGACCGACCCGGCCATCGAGGCCGCCATTCGGCAACGTGCGGAGACTGACCAGGCCATCGAGCGCAAGCGCAAGGAGGTCGAGCTGGCCAAGGCCGAGGCCGAGCGCCTCATCGTCGAGGCCGAAGGCCAGGCCCGCGCCAACCAGATCCTCAGCGCGTCGCTGACGCCGGCATTGAAGGAAATCAAGCTGGCCGAACTGCAGCGCGATGCGGCGCTCGCGATCGCCGCCAAGCCCGGCAACACGGTGCTGCTGGGCACGGGCGCGCAGCCGTTGGTCAACGTCGGCAGGTAGCCGCATGCTGGGCACCCACGACCTGCTGCTGTTCTCTGCCACCGTCTTTGTCTTGAATGCGACACCGGGCGTCGACATGGCGTTCACGATCGCCAGCACCTTGCGCGGCGGCTGGCGGCAGGGCGTGGTGGCGGCGCTGGGCATCATGACCGGCTGCGTGGTGCACACGCTGGCGGCGGCGTTCGGCCTGGCCGCGCTGCTGGCAGCATCGGCCGAGGCGTTCACGGTGGTCAAGCTGGCGGGCGCGGCCTACCTGCTGTATGTCGCGTGGGGCATGGCCCGTGCCGGGCTTCGGCCGCCTGCAGCCGCCGCCGTGGCGGCGCCGCAGTCACTGTGGCGCACTGCGCGGCAGGGCTTCTTCACGAACGCGCTGAATCCCAAGGTGGCGCTGTTCTTCCTGGCGCTGCTGCCGCAGTTCATCGACGCCGGCGCGCCCGACAAGGCGCTGTCCTTCCTGTTCCTGGGCGGCTGGTTCATCGTGCAGGGGCTACTGTTCCTGCTGGCGCTGATCGCGCTGGTCACGCCGCTGCGTCGCGCGTCGCCGAGGCCCTGGCTGTTGCGTGGCCTCCATCTGGGCGGCGCCGGGCTGTTCACCGCCCTGGCCGCCAAACTGGCTCTGACAAAACCATGAATGTGCTCATCATCGGCGCGTCTCGCGGCCTCGGCTTCGAGTTCGTGCGCCAGTACCGCGCGGCCGGCGCCCGCATCACAGCCACCGCGCGCGACGACGACGCGCTGGAGCGGCTGCACGCGCATGGCGCGCGGGCGCTCAAGCTGGACGTGGCCGATGCGGCCAGCGTGTCGGGCCTGGCCTGGCTCATCGACGGCGAGCGTTTCGACGTGGTCGTCATCAATGCCGGCGTCTACGGGCCGCGCACCCAGGGGCTGGAGACGCCGACGCTGGCGGATTTCGATGCCGTCATGCACACCAACGTGCTGGGCCCCATGCGTGTGCTGCCCCAGGTGGCGGAGGCGCTGGCCCCGGATGCCCGCGTGGCCATCCTGTCGTCGCAGATGGGCGCCATCGCGGGGCGTGGCAGCAGTACGGGCTGGCTGTACCGGGCGTCCAAGGCGGCGGTCAATTCGGTCATGAAGGACGCGTCCCTGGCGCTGGCGGGGCGGGCCATCGTCGTCAGCTTCCACCCCGGCTGGGTGCGCACCGACATGGGCGGCGCGGGCGCCGACATCGACGCTGCCACCAGCATCGCCGGCATGCGCACCGTGCTGGCCAGCGTGAAGCCGGCCGACAGCGGCGGCTTCTTCAACTACGACGGCATGCGCCTTGCATGGTGATGGCCGCCCACCGACCGCCGCGAATCGGTGGGGACGTGTCCATCAAAGTAGCGGCAGGGGCGCGCAACCCCGTGACAAGGACTGCGCTAACGTGAACCACCTTGGGATTGCGGCCGCGGCCCGTGTGCTGGGCGCCGCCGCAATGTTTGCGATGCTCTGATCCATCAGCCCTCCGGGAGAACGCCTTATGAACACCCCCGTTGTCGAGACCGAATCGCCGGTGTTGGTGCAGGCGGGCGAGACCTGTGAGCGCAGCGTGCGCTTCACGCGCGAGGAAATCGCCACCTTCGCTCGGCTGACGGGCGACACCAACCCGCTGCACCACGATGTGCAGGCAGCCCAGCGCGCCCGGCACGGCGAAATCATCGCCAGCGGTCAGCAGACGACCGCGCAGATGATCGGTCTGGTGGCCAGCCACTTCTCGCGCAGCGACGACGGGCAGACCCGCGAGCTGCTGTGCCTGAACTTCAACTTCGCGTTCAAGGCGCCCGTGTTCGCCGAGCAGGAGCTGGTGCTGCACTGGCAGGTGTCCAGCGTCGAGTGGAGCGCCTCGCTGGGCGGCTGGCTGTTCCATGCCGATGGCCGGGCCACCGTGCGCCATGCGCATCCCTGCGTCATCGGGCGCGGCACGCTGCTGGTCCGGGGCGGGCGCGGCTGAGCGCTGCGGTCTCACGCCAGCCAGGCCCGCACCTGGTCGGCCAGCCGGGCCACGTCGATGGGCTTGTCCAGGTGGTCCGCGCAGCCGGCCGCACGTGAGCGGGCCTTGTCCTCCGGCCGCGCCTGGGCGCTCAGGGCCAGCACGGGCACGTCGCGCAGTGCCGGGTCGGCCTTGAGCCGGCGCGTGGCCTCGTAGCCGTCGAGCACGGGCATGCGCAGGTCCATCAGGATGATGTCCGGCCGTTGCCGGGCCGCAGCGGCCAGCGCCTGCAGGCCGTCCGTCACCCATTCGACGTCGAAGCCCGCCTGCTCCAGCACGAAGCGGGCGAGATAGGCGTTGACCTCGTTGTCCTCCACGAGCAGCACACGCGCGGTCATGGCGGTGCGTCCAGCTCGACGACGAAGCGGGAGCCGCCGCCCTCGGTTGGCGTTTCATGGCGGATGCGCCCGTTCATCAGGCGCAGCAGCTGTGCGCTGAGGTACAGGCCCAGCCCCGTGCCCTGCTGGCCGTCGGCCAGCCCGTTGTCCAGCTGCCTGAAGGGCTGGAACAGCAGGCCACGCTGGGCCTCGGGCACGCCCGGGCCGTGGTCGCGCACCGCCATGACGAGGCGATCGCCGTCGCGCCATGCGGTGATCTCGATGTCGCCCCGATCGCTGAACTTGATGGCGTTGCCGACCAGGTTCAGCAGCACCTGCGCCAGCTTGCGGCGGTCCCCCGGCCAGGGCAGCGGCGTCGGCATGTCCACGACCAGCGCCAGGCCGCGCTGCTCGGCCAGCGGCCGCAGCTGGTGGGCCACCTCTCCCGCCAGCTCGGCCATGTCCAGCGGCGCGATGCTCAGCTCGGCGCGGCCCGCCTCGATGCGCGACAGGTCCAGCAGGTCGTTGATCAGCGCCAGCAGGTGCCGGCCTGCGCTGCCGACATAGCCGAGCTGGCGGGTCTGCTCCGGCGTGACGGGGCCGCTGCGGCCACTGCCCAGCAGATCGGTGAAGCCGAGGATGGCGTTCAGCGGCGTGCGCAGCTCGTGGCTCATGCGGGCGAGGAACTCGGACTTGGCGCGGTCCTGGGCCTGCAGGCGGCGGTGTTCGGCCGCGGCGCGCTCGGCGGCCTTGCGCTCGGAGAGGTCGTGCAGAAAGCCGACGAACAGTGTCTCGCCGTCCAGCTCGAAGCGCGCGAAGCGGATCTCCACCGGCAGCTCGCGCCCGTCGGTGTGGCGCGCGACGGCCTCGGTGCCGCGCCAGTTCAGGTGCCGTTCGCCGGTCGCCAGGTGGCGGGCCAGGCCGGCGTCATGCGCCGCGCGCAGGCTCTCGGGCTGCAGCACCGCCAGCGGCTGGCCCGCCAGGCTGCCGGGCGCGTGCCCCAGCAGCGCGTGCAAGGCCGGGTTGGCGAGGCGGATGCGGCTGTCGGTGTCGATGATGAGCGTGCCGTCGATGCTGGTGTCCCACAGCGAGCGAAACAGCGCCTCGCTGCGCTGCACGGCCTGCGTGGCGGCCAGGTCCTTGCGTGCGCGTCTCACCATCAGGAACACGGCGGCCGGGCCGAACAACAGCGCGCTGGCGATCAGCATGGTCTCCAGCGCCGCAGCCGTGAGGCGCGACGCCCGGCCCAGGTTGGCTGCGAAATGCTCCTCCAGCACGGTCAGGCGCGCGTCCAGCGCCAGCAGGCGCGGCTGCAGCGCCGCCCGCGCTTCGGCGGGCTGCTGCCGGGCCTCTTCGGCCAGCCGGATCAGCTCGGCAATCGCGTCATCGGCGGTGCGCCAGCTCTCCACCGCGTCGGACAGCTGGGGCAGCGTGCTGCAGCAACGGTAGAGCCGGATCATGCCGGGCGCGTCGGCGGCCGGGTTGCGTGAGCCGACGAAGCCGTCACGGGCCTCGTCGTCATGCGCGCTGCCGCGGTCCATCGCCTCGCGGGCGCGGCGCGCATTCAACGGCACGGCGATCTCCTGCTCGTAGCGCTGGAACAGGCCCTCGTCGCCCGTCTGCAGATAGCCCAGCAGCGCCAGCGTGGCGCTCTTCTGAGCCCGCGACCAATGGCTTTCGCCCGTCACGTACGCGCGCCCGGCGGACAGCGCCGTCACGGCGAACAGCCCCAGCGCGGCCAGCACGGCCGCCATCGCAAGCAGCAGCCACGCCACGCGCCGCGCGCTGCGCGGCAGGGCGGCGGCCGAGGTGGATGCAGGCGCGGTGCTCACCACGCCCGAGTATGCCGAGCGGTCGGCGGCGGGGGAAGCTGTGGCGCCTGTGAAGCCCTATGCTGCACCGACAGGGAGATCGGTGCGATGCGACGAGCGTTGAAAAGGTTGTTATGGGTCGTGCTGGCCCTTGCTGTGTCGCTTCCTGTGGCGTGGGTCGCCTGCAATGGGCGGTGGGCCGATGTGCAGCCACAGCCCGTGCCAGAGGCCTTGAAGTCGCGGCCGGTCACCTTGCCGCCGTCGCGCAATGCCTTCTACGACATGCAGGGCATGGCGGCGCCGCTGGGCGAGGACGCCAATGCTTGGGGCGTGGCCAGCCTCCAGCCTGATGCCCACGCGCGCCCTGGGGAGCTGTCGTGGCCCAAAGACCCGCTGTGGCATTGCAAGTCGGCCGAGAACAATTGCGTCGAGGCCTGGCGCAACCAGCGTGCTCGCATGGTCGAGATGCTTGCCGCCAGCCGAGGTCTCGGGCAGCGGTGCGATGTGATCGCCCAGGCTGAGAGCTACGAGGAAGTGTTGCCGGAGCGGCCAGCCAGCGGTGCGCTGGCCGCTGCGCCGTATGTGCAGTTGCCCTGGCCACGTTTTGCCGGCATCACGAGCTGCCTGCGCTGGTTTGGCGTGCGCGCGGCGCTGGCGGCGAGCCCTCGTGAGGCTTGGGTTGAACTGGAGCGGGCCAACCGCCTCGCCAGGCTGCAGCTCGCGGGGTCGCGCAGCCTCATCGGGACAATGATCGGCGTGTCGATGCTGCAGAACCATTGGCTGCTGGCGGCGAACTGGGTTGCCAGCACGCCCGGTGCCGACCGTGCGAGCTTGCTGCCCCTGTTCGAGCCCTTGCCGGCACACGCACTCAGTCCGCGCGCCTGGGTGCCGTACGAGGCGCGGTTCTTTCGCGAGATGATGACGGACCTGTTGGATGCCGAGCGCGGCTGCGCCGCAGTCGACGAATCGGCGGAGCGCATCTCAGCCGAGCGCTTGTGGTGCCGAGCACGGCTGGGCTTGCTGCCCGAACTCAGCATTCAGTCCAACGATGCCCGCTGGATCGCCCGGCTGGACGCCATGCCTGCCCAGGGCCCGGCGTCCTGCGAGCTGCTGTTGCAGTCAGCCTGGCGTGAAGCCGGGCCTTCCTGGCCAGCATGGCGCAACACGTTTGGCCGCATGTTGCTCGACTTGCCGGGAAGCCGCTGGGGCATCTACGCCGCGCGCCAACTCGATCTGGAGCTGTTGCGTCAGACCTTGCGCGCGCAGGTTGTCGGGGAGGCCGTACCGGCCGGCGTCAGGCTCAGTCACGAGGGCGGGGCAGCCAGGTTCTCCGCCTGTCGCGCTGCGCTGGATCCTGGCGAAGCGGCCGCGACCGTGCGCGTGCCGCTGCTCTGACGTCGGCGCCGGCTGGCGCTACCTGCCGCCCCCGCCGGCCGGCGGCGCGACGTCGAAGGTGCCCACCAGCACCTGCTCGCCGCGCCCCGACAGCCGCAGCACGACGCGTTCGTCCTTCTGGCCGGGCGTGCCGTAGCCGGTGGCCAGCCACAGCATCAGCGTCGTGTAGGGCGACACCAGCTGCTGGCGGTGGCCGAAGAACTGCGCGCGCACCTCGTAGCGGCCGGGCTTGGCCTGGCGCAGCGAGAACTCCTCCGGGCCGTAGCCGCCCGTGAAGTCGCGCGACATCGCGCCGCCCTGGCGCGTCAGCCGGTGGCCGTAGTAGGCCTTCTCGCCGTCGGGGTCGGTCACCCAGAGGTCGATGTCGGTGTTGTCGGCGTCCCAGGCCAGCACGGCGCGCAGGTCCAGCGGCAGGTTGCGGCGCAGGCGCGGGTCCACGCGGCCCAGGTCCACGGCGGACGTGCGCGCGGCGATGGCGTTCAGCTCGGTCAGCGCGATCAGGTCGATCTCGGCGAAGCGGCCATCCCAGGGCCGGGCGGCCACGTCCCACAGCAGCTCCACGGCGCGCTGGGGCTGGCCGGCCTGGGCGAGGGCCAGCGCCAGGTCGCGGTGCGACTGCGGCTCGTCGGGCGCCAGCTCGCGCACGCGCTCCAGCAGCGGGATGGCCAGCTTGAGCTCGTCGGCCTGCGTCAGCCGGTAGGCCAGGATGCGCAGGATGTGGCGGTTCTCCAGCTCCATCTCGGCGAGGTTGGACAGCACGCGCAGCGCCAGCGCCTGCTGGCCCTTGGTGAAGAAGATCTCGGCCGCGTCGATGAAGAAGGCGGTGCTGTTGGTGTAGCCGGCGCGCTCGTCCAGGTAGACGGCGTAGCGGTCGGCGTCGCTGGCCTCGCGCAGGCGGCGGGCGTAGGCGGCGTCGGGTTCCCAGCGGCGCAGAGCGATGGTGGCGGACGGGGCGGGCGCGGTGTCGCTGCGCTTCGCGCTGGCGCGGGTGCCGGTGACCGACACCGACACCGACTCCGCCACGGGCGCGGGCGCCGCAATCATCAGCTCGGGCGGGGGTGGCGGAGCGGCCATCGCCGGTGCCGACACGGGCGCCACGCGCTGCATCGACTCGGCCACGCGCGCGTCGCGCAGGCGGCCGACGTCTGCGGACTCGATCGCCACCGGCTTGGGCGGCGGCGGTGCATCCTTCGGGAACTCGCGCTCCCACCAGGCCTGGCGCTCGGCGAAGCGGCGCACCAGGCTGTCGAGCTGGCGCTCGCGGGCCTGGCCGCGCTCGGCGTCGCGCAGGCGGGCCTGCTGCTGGTAGGCCGCGCGCATTGCGGCGGTGGGCGGCACGATCTCGTGGCGCACATAGTCGGCCAGGTTGTCCAGCACGATCAGCGAGGTCTCGGGGCCGACGAGGCGGAACTGCTCGCCCAGGCGGCGGATCTCGGCGCGGTGGCGTGGCCGGTCCGCTTCCAGCTCGGCGCTGCGCAGCTCGGCCCAGCGGCGTGCGGCCAGCGGCACGGCGGCGTCGTCGTCGGTCGTCTTGGCGGCGGGCGGGGTCTTGAAGGTCAGCGTGCGCGGCACGCGGCGGCCTTGTGCGTCCACCAGCGTCAGTTGCAGCGTGGCCTGGGGTGCGGTCAGCCGTGCGGCGATCAAGAGGCGGCCGTCCTCGGGCCGCTGCGACGCGGTGACGACCTGCTCGGCGCCGTCGGCGCGCACGTCGGCCAGCCGCAGCGCCGGGCGGATGAGCGCGTCCAGCGCGGTGAGGGTATCCAGCCGGTTCAGGTCGACGAGGCGGCCGCCCTGGCTTTCGGCCAGGCGGCGCAGGCGGGGCGCGTCGATGCGGGCGGCAGCCGTCACGGCGAACACCGGGGCCAGCGGGCCGGCCGGCGTGGCGGTGATGGCGGGCCAGTTGACCAGGCCGTCGCTGAACAGCAGCGTCACGGCGCCGTCGCGTGCCGGGCCGAAGCCGGCGCTCCAGGCGGCGGCGCTGGTGGCGCCGTCGTAGGCCAGCGTCTCCAGCTTGTTGCGCAGTACGCGCCAGTCGCCGGCCTTCACGTCGAAGGCAGCGGCCGGCTCGGCCGCGTCGCGCGCGACGGTGAGGTTGACGCGCACGTCGCGGGCGGCAGCGAACAGCGCATCCAGCAGCGCGAACTCGCGGGCGTGGTCGCGCTGCGCGCCGGAGCCGGAGGCGTCCCAGACGAGGTGGAGCTCGCGTGGCGGTTTTGCGGCGCCACGGGTGGCGTCCACCGCCAGTTCGGCGTAGCCGTAGGCGCTGCCGGCGTAGGGCTGGACCAGCGTGCTGTCTGCGGGGGTGGCCTGCCAGCTGACCGCCAGCGCCTCGCGCGGCTGCCAGTTCTGGCGCTGGATCTGCAGGCCGGCCTCGTCGGCATTGGCAAAGCTCTCGGCGCCGGCCAGAGCGCCCTGCGGCAGCAGCTTGGCCGTGGCGCCGCGCAGCGCGATGCGGCCGTCGAAGCGCGCGATGGGCTGGCCGAAGTCCAGCGGCAGCCGCCAGCGCCAGGGGCCCTTGGTGTCGGCATGCAGTGTCTCGGTCAGCTGCAGCAGCACGCGGCGCTCGCCCTGGGGAGGCAGCGGGTAGATGCGCAGCTTGAAGCTGTTGCCGGCGGTGCGCTCCAGCAGCGCGGGGTCCACGCGCTGGCGGGTCACGTCGTCGAAGACCTGGCGGCCCTTGTCCTTGGGCACCGGCACGGCGCTGACCAGCTCGCCGTTGATGTCCAGCGCGAAACCGGCCACGCCCTGGCCCTCGGCGAGCGGGAACTCCAGCGTCGCTTCCAGCACGCGCGCGTTGGGGTTGTGCACGACGATCTCGACACTCGTCTGCGCCTGCGTGCCGGCCAGCTGGGCCTGCACGTTCACCCGCTGCAGCACCAGTGGCTGGCTCGCGTCCGGCACGACGAAGCGGGGCTGGGCGATCTCCGGCGGCAGCACCGGCTTGACGACCGGCGGCGATTGGCCGGTGGCCAGCGTCGCCGCCGTGGCAAGGCAGAGCATGGCGAACAGCGAGCGAAACGATGTGGCAGCAGGCATGAAGAGGTCCGGAAAGGGCAAACCACGGGTGGGGCCGAACTGACCGTGCCCAGGCCGGTCCTGTCGGCGGCGTGCCGATGCGCGCCAGCGCGGCGCTGGTGATTCAACGTCGCCCCTGCTTCTACGGCAACGCCGGGAAAACAGGGTGAATTGGCGGTGGAGGTGCGCCGCCACAATGCGGCCACCCCAACGCAGTCGGAAAGCGCCACCCATGCTTCTGGACGAAGACCACCTCGCCGTGCAGGACGCCATCCGCGCCTATGTGCAGGCCGAGATCGCCCCCCACGCCGCTGCGTGGGACAAGAGCCACCACTTTCCCGCCGAGCAGCTGAAGGGCCTCGCCGCCCTGGGCTGCTATGGCGTCGCCGTGCCCACCGAGTGGGACGGCGCCGGGCTGGACTACCTGGCGCTGGCCGTCATCCTGGAGGAGATCGCGGCCGGCGACGGCGGCACGAGCACGGTGGTCAGCGTCAACAACTGCCCGGTCTGTTCCATCCTGATGGGCTTCGGCAACGCCGACCAGAAGGAACGCTTTCTGAAGCCGCTGGCGCGCGGCGACATGCTGGGCGCCTTCTGCCTGACCGAGCCGCATGTGGGCTCCGAGGCCGGCGGCCTCAAGACGACGGCCGTCCGCGATGGTGATGACTACGTGCTCAACGGCGTCAAGCAGTTCATCACCAGCGGCAAGCATGGCGACGTCGCCATCGTCATGGCCGTCACCGACAAGGCCGCAGGAAAGAAAGGCATCAGCGCCTTCCTCGTGCCGACCTCGACACCTGGCTACACCGTTGCGCGCATCGAGGAGAAGATGGGCCAGCACAGCAGCGACACGGCGCAGATCCTGTTCGAGAACTGCCGCGTGCCGGTGGCCAACCGCCTCGGCGATGAGGGCCAGGGGTTGAAGATCGCGCTGTCGGGCCTGGAGGGCGGGCGCATCGGCATCGCGTCGCAGAGCGTGGGCATGGCCCGCGCGGCTTTCGAGGCGGCGCTGCGCTACAGCCGTGACCGCGTCACCTTCGGCCAGCCCATCTTCGAGCACCAGGCCGTGCAGTTCAAACTGGCCGACATGGCGACGCGCCTCGAGGCCGCGCGCCAGCTGATCTGGCATGCCGCGTCGCTCAAGGACGCCGGCAAGCCTTGCCTGAAGGAGGCGGCCATGGCCAAGCTGTTCGCCAGCGAGATGGCCGAGCGCGTCTGTTCCGACGCCATCCAGATCCACGGCGGCTACGGCTACCTCGCCGACTTCCCCGTCGAGCGCATCTACCGCGACGTGCGGGTGTGCCAGATCTACGAGGGCACGAGCGAAGTACAGAAGATCCTGATCGGCCGGGCGCTCGGGGCGGGCTGACCATCAGGCGCGGCGCGGCGCCGCGCGGGCCGGCGGCCTGATGCGGGAAAGCGAGAAGAGACGATGCGATCCGCCAGGGGCGTTTGCGTGAAACCCTTCTCGCCGCAGCAGCGGGTGCCGCGCTAAATTGGCCGGGCAACTGCCAAGGAGACCGCCCCGATGTTTGCCAATCTCTCCATCGCCCAGCGCCTGGCCCTCTATCTGGGGCTGTCCATCGCGCTGCAGGTCTATGTCATCGCCGGCGTGCTGTACGGCATGTCGGCCGGCTGGTTGATCGGCGGCAGCCTGGCGCTGGGCGGGGCGATCGCTTTCGTCTACCTGGACGGCGCCAAGAGCGTCGGGGTGTTCCTGAAGGACTTGCTCAGCGGCGCCCACCGCATGAGCGACGGCGACCTGCGCGAGGACATCCCGCTGCGCGGCAACTCGAGCGCGCGCGCCGGCATGCTGGCGCTGGTGAAGCTGCAGGACACGCTGCGCAGCATGATGGGCACGCTGCGCGACGGTGCCGACCAGGTCAACACGGCGGCCTCGGAGATCGCGGCCGGCAACCTGGACCTGTCGCAGCGCACCGAGCAGGGCAGCGCGGACCTGCAGCAGGCCGCCAGCTCGCTGCGCCAGATGACCGAGGCCGCGCGCCACAGCAGCGAGGCCATGGGCGAGGCCAGCACGCTGGCGCAGAGCACGTCGGACCAGGCGCGCCAGAGCGGCGGCGTGGTGCTGAACGCCGTGGAGGCGATGAACGGCGTCAGCCAGAGCAGCCGCAAGATCGCCGACATCATCGGCGTCATCGACGGCATCGCGTTCCAGACCAACATCCTGGCGCTGAACGCCGCCGTGGAGGCCGCGCGGGCGGGCGAGCAAGGCCGCGGTTTTGCGGTGGTGGCGGCCGAGGTGCGCCAGCTCGCGCAGCGCAGCGCCGAGGCGGCCAAGGAGATCAAGTCGCTGATCGGCGCCAGCGTGGAGCAGGTCGATGCCGGCTCCCGGCTCGTCAACGATGCCGGCGCGCAGATGCAGGGCGTCGTGGCGAGCGTGGAGCGCGTCGCCCACCTGATCAAGGATGCGACGGAGCTCGCGCGCACGCAGAGCTCGGGCCTGCGCGACATCGCCGATTCGGTGGACCGGCTGGACCAGGCCATGCAGCAGAACGCCGCGCTGGTGGAGCAGGGCGCGGCGGCGGCCGAGAGCCTGAAGTCGCAGGCCGGGCGCCTCAACGAGCTGGTGGGGCGCTTCCGGACGCGTTGATCACGCGCCGCTCACTCACTCACTCGCTCAGCGATCGGAACGCGCGGTCCAGCAGCTCGCTGGACGCGACCAGCGCCTCGCGCTCGGCCCGGTCCATGGCCGGCGCCGTGATCTGGTGCGCGCCGCTCGCGCCCACCAGCGCCGGCAGCGACAGCGCCACGCCGTTGTCCTGCACGCGGCTCACGGGCAGCAGCTGGCGTTCGTCGTTGACGATGCAGCCGATCAGCTTGGCCGTCACCAGGCCGATGGCGTGGTTGGTGGCGCCCTTGCGCTGGATGACTTCGTAGGCCGCGCGGCGCACGGCCTGGGCCATCGTCGCCTCCTCGCCGGCCTGCCAGCCCGGCCAGTCGCGCAGCGCGACGCCGCCCACGCGCGCGCCGGCCCACAGCGGCACCGACGAGTCGCCATGCTCGCCCACCACCTGGGCATGCACCGACTGCGGCGCCACGCCCAGCCGCACGGCCAGCCGCTCGCGCAGCCGGGCCGTGTCCAGCAGCGTGCCGGTGCCGATGACCCGCTCCAGCGGCAGCCCGCTGGCCGCCTGCACGACGCGCGTCAACACGTCCACCGGGTTGGTCACGACGATCAGGATGCCGCCGAACCCCTGCAGCGCGCGGCCCAGGCCGGCGGCGATGCGGGCGTTGTCGCGCAGCAGCGCCAGCCGGGTTTCGTCGGGCCGGCCGTTGCGCCCGGCCGCCAGCACGACGATGTCGGCCTCGCGCATCTTCTCCAGCGGCACGGCCTGCACGCGGCAGCGTGGGTAGAAGGCCGCGCCGTCGGCCAGGTCCATGGCCTCGCCCTCGGCGACGGCACTGCGCTGGTCGTACAGCCAGAGTTCGCCGGCGTGGCCGGCCTGCAGGGTGGAAAACGCGACGCTGGTGCCAACCCAGCCGGTTCCGATGATGCCAATGCGTGCTTTCATGGTGTGAGTATTGCTGCTGCCGCTGGCCGGCCAAGCGTTGGCGCGCGGGAATCGCGCGTGAAACCGGCCAAACCCTGCGCCGGGCGGGCCGTTTGGCCGCCTGTTGCGCGGTGGACGTTGCCGTCGGCGCCATCTTGGGTAGCATCTTGCGGTTCGGCATCCCAAGCCTCCGCAAGAGAGGGTCGGCGTGCCCCGCAGATGCCATGCATCCGGCCGGGGCACCGCGGATGGCGACATCAGGTGGAGGAACCTTATGTCGATGGAGTCCCTGGACATGTCGGGCGCGGGTGAGACGGCGCCCGCCGGCAGCGAAGACGGGTCGGCGTCCGCCCCCGCCGACGAGGCCGAGCAGCGCATCGCGCCCCTCCGTGTCGTCGGGGTGGGCGCATCGGCCGGTGGGCTGGAGGCGCTGCAGCAGCTGTTCTCCCAGATACCGCAGAACCTCGGCGTGGCCTTCGTCGTGGTTCAGCATCTGTCGCCTGACTTCAAGAGCCTGATGCCCGAACTGCTGGGCCGGGCGACGTCGATGCCGGTGGTCTCGGCGGACCACGACCTGGTCATGGCGCCGAACACGGTCTATGTGCTGGCGCCGGGCATTTCACTGGCGGTGCGCGATGGCCGGTTGCTGACCCATCCGCGGGCCGCGAACGGCGAGCTGTACCAGCCCATCAACCTGCTGTTCGAGTCGCTGGTGCCGCTGGGCGTGCAGGCGGCGGTCATCGTGTTGTCGGGAACCGGGCAGGACGGGGCCTCCGGCGCCAAGGCGCTGCGCGCAGCGGGCGGGCTGGTGCTGGCCCAGGTGCCCACGTCGGCGCGCTTCGACTCGATGCCGCGCGCCGTCATCGACGCCGACTGCGCGGACATCGTCGCGCTGCCGTCCGAGATGGGGCGCGCGTTGGCCCGCTGGGTGGAAGACCCGCAAAGTGGGCGGCAGTTCACGAGCGAGTCCGTCGACGGTGACGCACTCACCTCCGGCCCTTACGGTCCGGTGATGAAGGTGCTGCAGGATGCCTTCGGTGTGGACTTCGGCCACTACAAGGCCGGCACCATCATGCGGCGGCTGGAGCGCTGGCTGTCGGTCGGCGGCCAGCCGCAGTCGCCGCAGGAACTGGCCGAGCGCGTGGTGAACAACCCCGCCGAGATGGACCGTCTGCTCAGCGATCTGCTGATCGGCGTGACCGGGTTCTTCCGCGACGAGGCGGCCTTCGATGCGCTGCGCGACAAGGCCATCGAGCCGCTCGTCGACGCGCTGGGCGAGCGGGAGCAATTGCGTTTCTGGTGCTGTGCCTGCTCGACTGGCGAGGAAGCCTATTCGGTGGCCATCCTGGCCATCGAGGCCTTCGACCGTCGCCATGTGGCGCCGCGCGTGCGTATCCTGGCCACCGACCTGCATGCCGCCTCGGTGCAGAAGGCCTCCATCGGCCTGTATCCCGAGGAGGCGCTCGGCGGCGTGCCGGAGCGACTGCGCCACAAGTATTTCGTGCCCCAGGCATCGGGCATGTACAAGGTGGCCGACCATCTGCGGCGGGCGGTCGTGTTCTCCGCGCACAACGTGTTGCGCGATGCGCCGTTCCAGCGCATCGACCTGGTCACCTGCCGCAACCTCATGATCTACATGAAGCCGCCGGCGCAGGCGCTGATGCTGTCGTCCTTCCATGCGGCGCTGCATGCCGGAGGGCTGCTGTTCCTGGGCCAGAGCGAGATGCCGGGCGAGCAGTCCGAGGCCTTCACGCCGCTGGATGAAAGTGCGCACATCTATCGCAAGCGGCCCGGCGTGCGCCTGCCCATCAGCTCGCGGCCGTTGTTCGGCGTGCCGCCGCCGCTGCGGCCGTCGGCCAGCGCCGCGCTCGACAACCGCGCGAGCTACCGGCTGCAGGAGGTGCTGGCGCAGCGCTACGTGCCGGCGGGCTTTCTCGTCAACCAGCATGACGAGCTGGTCTATGTGTTCGGTGACGCAGGCCGCTACCTGCAGGCGTCGCCGGGCCGGTTCGGCGGCACCATGTTCAGCCTGCTGGGCGGCGGGCTGCGCACGGCGGTCACCATGGCGCTGCGCAAGGCCGCGCAGAAGCTGGAGAGCGCTTCGGTCTCGGACGTGGTGCTCGATGCGGAGGAGGAGGGCACGTCGATGCGCGTGGACGTCGACCCCATCGTCGACCGCTCGCTGCCCGGCACCTACTTCATGGTCCGGCTCGTGCGCATGGACGCCGCGGCGAATGCGGCGCTGGCCCCGGCGGGGGGCTTCGCGACGTCGCTGGACGACGCCTCGGCCGCCCACATGGCCGAGCTCGAGCAGGAGTTGCAACGCACGCGCGAGGCCTTGCAGCGCACCGTGGAGGACCTGGAGGCGGCCAACGAGGAATTGCAGGCCGGCAACGAGGAGCTGATGGCCGCCAACGAGGAGCTGCAGTCGTCCAACGAGGAACTGCATGCACTCAACGAGGAGCTGTATTCCGTCAACGCCGAGCACGAGTTCAAGATCCAGGAGCTGCGTGAAACCTCGGCCGACCTGAACAACCTGATCCGCGCGACGGAGCTGCCCATCATCTTCCTCGACGTCGATGGCCGGCTGCGCCTGTTCACGCCGCCCGCGACGGAGCTGTTCCCGCTGCGTGCCCAGGACATCGGGCGCGAGCTGCGCGACTTCCTGCCCCGCGAGGTGGATGGCCGGCTGTTCGACGACATCGGCGCGTGCCTGCGTGAAGGCGCATCGCGCGACTGCGAGCTGGTGCTGAAGAACGAGCGCTTCCTGCGCCGCCGCGTGTCGCCCTACCGCACCGACCTGGGCGGCGTGAACGGCGTGGTGCTGACCTACGTGGAGGTGACCGACCAGGTGCGCAACCGCGAGCAAGCCCTGCGGCTGGTCAACCAGGCGCAGGTGCAGGCCATCATCGAATCGGTCCCGCACCTGATGTGGACCTGCACGGCCGATGGGCAGTGCGACTTCCTGAACCCGCAGTGGGTGGCCTACACCGGCGTGCCCGCCGAGCAGCAGTTGGGCACCGGCTGGCTGGCGCAGATCCATGAGAGCGACCGCGACGGCCTGATGACGGCGTGGAATCGCTCGGTGGCCACCGGCCAGCCCTTCCGTACGCGCTTTCGCATCCGGCGGCGGGACGGTGCCTACCGCTGGTTCGACACCCAGGGCATCCCGCAGCTCGACCCGCAGGGCCGGATCGTCAAGTGGTACGGCTCCAACACGGATGTCCATGAAGTGCAGCTGCTGCAGGACGCACTGCAGGAGCGGGACCGCTTCATGCAGACGGTGGCGGACAGCGTCAATGGCATGGTGGGCTACTGGGACCGCCAGCAGCGCAACCGCTTCGCCAACCGGCATTACCTGGAATGGTTCGGCAAATCGGCCGAGCAGGTGCGTGGGGCCACGCTGCGCGAGGTGCTGGGCGACGAGGTCTACGAGAAGAACCGCCCGTTCGTGGAGGCCGCGCTGCGTGGCCAGGAGCAGAACTTCGAGCGCACGATCGAGAAGCCCGACGGCACGACCGGCTATCTGCTGGCGCAGTACTTCCCGCATGTGGTCGACGGCGTCGTGCAGGGTTTCGTCGTCACCGCGACCGACATCACCCGCGTGCAGGAAGCCCGGCTGCTGGCCGACCAGGTGTTCAAGGTCAGCCCGGTGGCCAAGCTCGTCGTGGACGAGCGCGGGCGCCTGGTGCGCTGGAACCCGGCGGCCCAGCGCCTGCTGGGCTACACGCAGGACCGCCTGAACGGGCTGCCCATCGAACAGCTGGTTCCGGCGGACCGTCGTGCCCGGCACGACATGCTGCGGCGTGGCTACATGGCGGCGCCCGCGCACCGCGCGATGGGGGCTGCCGGCGCCTTCCCGCTCCTGCGCGCCGATGGCACGGTGGTGGAGGTGGAGGTCGACATCAGTCCCGTGCCGCTGGGCGGGCGGCCCGCCGTCATTGCCTGCATCCGCGAGGTGGCGATGTCGCCGCATGCGCTGCACCGGCTCGACCTGGCGGTGCAGGCGCGCACCGCCTTCCTGGCGCAGATGAGCCACGAGATGCGCACGCCGCTGAATGCCATTCTCGGCATGGCCCAGCTGCTGGAACTGGAGTCGCCCACGCGCCAGCAGATGGACCGGCTGCGCCGCATCGAGGAGGCCTGCAACCTGCTGCTGGGCATCGTCAACGACGTGCTCGACTACTCCAAGATGGAGGCCGGCGGCCTGCGCCTGGAGATCGACGACTTCACCGTGGGCGAGCTGCTGGACCGCGGCGTCGCCATGGTGGCCGACAAGGCCAAGCTCAAGCATCTGAAGCTGCGCACCGAGGTGGCGTCCGGTGTGCCTGCGCGCCTGGCGGGCGATGTGCGGCGCATCGAGCAGATCCTCGTGAACTACCTGTCCAACGCGGTGAAGTTCACCCATGCGGGCGAGGTGCTCGTGGCCGTCAGCAGCGCGCCTGCGCCCGATGGGCGCGTCATGCTCAAGGTCGAGGTGACCGACACCGGCGTGGGCATTGCCGCCGAGGATCAGGGCGAGCTGTTCAAGCCGTTTCGCCAGGTTCAGCAAGGCCACGCCCGCCTGTACGGCGGCACGGGGCTGGGGCTGTCGATCTGCCGCCAGCTGGCGCGCGCGATGCAGGGGGATTGCGGCGTGCGCAGCTCGCCGGGAGCCGGCAGCACCTTCTGGTTCTCCGTGCAGCTGGCCGTGGCAGCGCCCCGGGCCATCGAGGTGGCGCCGACGCAGGGGGCAGACGCAACCCGCGTTCGGGCGCTGTGCGCGGGCAGACAGGTGCTGCTGGTGGAGGACAACGAGGTCAACCGCCTCGTCATCCGCCAGCTGGCCGAGAGCGTCGCTGGGCTGCAGGTGACGGAGGCCGAGGACGGCGCGCAGGCCTTGCAGCTGGCGGCGCAGCGTGTGTTCGACCTGGTGCTGATGGACATCCAGATGCCCGGCATCGACGGCATCGAGACCACGCGGCGTCTGCGCCGGCTGCCGGGCTATGCCGCCGTGCCGGTGTTTGCGCTGTCGGCCAATGTGCAGGGCGAAGACGTGACGGCCTGCATGGACGCCGGCATGAACGGCCATCTGGGCAAGCCGCTGGTCATCGGGCAGCTGCTGGCCGTGCTCGTCTCGCTGTGGGGCGGGGCCGCGCCGGGGGCCGTCACCGCGGCGGGCGGCGATAGCCCTGGTAGGTGAGGACGATGGCGACGCCGATCAGCAGCGCCTGCGGCAGCAGCGTCGCCGTGCCGGCGCCTGCCGTGGCGGCGCGGTAGTGGCTGGCTGCGAACAGCCGCACCAGGCCCAGCGCGAGCGCGAACCAGCCCGTCAGCGTGACCAGCACGGGCCAGGCGCGCGACCAGCGGTTGTGCGCACGCACGATGGCCAGCCCCGCCACGAACAGCAGCGCGCCAGACAGATAGACCCCTGACGGCACCTGGCCCTCATACAGCCCGGCCTGCACGAAGGGCAGCTCGGCCAACACCAGCGCCAGCAGCGTGGGGCCGACAAGTGCGGCGATCTTGCGGGACTGCGCCAGGTCGGTCTTGGGGTCCATGCGGTGACTGCAGTTGGCGGGTTCGGGGCTGCCTGTTTACCACGCGGCGTCCCGCTGCCTGCCCCTCGCCTGCCATTCGCCGGCTGTGCCGTCGATTCGTCGGAATGCCTATCGGCCCATGGCGGGTGCCCGCCTAGCATCCGCCCCGATTTGTTCATGGAGGCGACATGACGCGCGACGAGGTGTTGGTGGCCCGGGGGCTACGCAAGGCTTACGGAGACCGGCTGGCGGTGCAGGAGGTCAGCCTGGCGCTGCGGGCCGGCGAGGTGTTGGGTCTGCTGGGGCCCAATGGCGCCGGCAAGTCGACCACGGTGGGCATGATCTGCGGCCTGACCACGCCCGACGCCGGCACCGTGACGCTGGCCGGCGGCGTGAGCCTGGCCTCCGACGAAGCCGGCTACAAGCGCCGCATCGGCCTCGTACCGCAGGACATCGCGCTGTACGAGGAGCTGCCCGCACGGATGAACGTGGCGCTGTTCGGCGCGCTCTACGGCCTGGCGTCTGAGCAGCTCAAGCGCCGCACCGACGAGGTGCTGGCCATGGTGGGCCTGAGCGACCGCGCCAACGACAGGCCGGCCACCTTCTCCGGCGGCATGAAGCGGCGGCTGAACATCGCCTGCGCGCTGGTGCACGACCCCGAGGTCCTGCTGCTCGACGAACCGACGGCCGGCGTCGACCCGCAGAGCCGTAACGCCATCTTCGACAACCTGGAGATGCTGAAGGCCGCGGGCAAGGCGCTCATCTACACGACGCACTACATGGAAGAGGCCGAGCGGCTTGCCGACTGGCTGGTCATCGTCGACCACGGCCGCGTCGTCGCGAGCGGCACGCAGGCCGAGCTGTTCGCGCGGCTGCCGGCCGCCCAGACGCTGCATGTCGAGATCGCCGGCGAGCCGGACGACGCCGCACTGGCCGGGCTGCCGGGTGTGACGCGTACCGGCCAGCGGCTGGACATCCGCGTGACCGACATCGGCCGCGACACCGGCCCCGTGCTGGCCGCGCTGGCCGAACGCGGCGTGCAGGTGCGCGGCCTGGCGTCGGCGCGCGCAACGCTCGAAGACGTGTTCCTGACCCTGACCGGTCGCCAACTGCGCGATTGAAGGACCGACCCATGCAAGCCTTGCTCGCCCTTGTCCGTGCAGAGATCCGACTGCACTTCTCCAACCGGCGCGCCGTGCTGTTCAGCATCGCCGCGCCCATCCTCATCGCGGCCTTCTTTGGCAGTCTCTTCGGCGGCGGCAGCCCGATGGTGGGCATCGCCGTGGGCGTGGCCGACCAGGACGGCAGCCCGCTGTCGCAGCGTGTCGTCGCCGCGCTGCAGGCCGAGTCGTCGCTGAAGACGACCGTCGGCAGTGAACCCGAACTGCTGGCCCAGGTGCGCGCCGGCAAGCTGCGCGCCGTGGCCGTGCTGCCGGCGGGGCTGGGCGCGCAGGCCGGCCGCGCGCTGTTCGGCTCTGGCGCCAAGCCCGAGATCGCGCTGCATTACGACCCCTCCCAGGCCAGTGCGTTGGCCGTCGTGCGCGGGCTGCTGGCGCAGACGCTGATGCAGGAGGTCAGCCGTTCGACCTTCAGCCCCCCAGGCATGGACGACATGCAACGCCGTGTGCGCGAGTCCACCGGCATGCCGGCCGAGCGGCGCGAGGCGTTCGCGACGATGTTCGACGCCATCGGCAAGGTGCAGCAGGCCGATGCGGCTGCCTCGGCCACGTCGGCTTCACAGGCCGGCGGCCTGTCCATGCCCTACACCACGCGCGAGATCGAGGCCGTGCAATCTGCCGCCAACGCCACGCCCGTGGCCTACAACAGCTACGCCCACTCGTTCGCCGGCATGGGCGTGCAGTTCATCCTGATGGCCGGCATCGACATGGCCGTGGGCCTGTTGCTGATGCGCCGGCTGGGGCTGTGGAAGCGGCTGCGTGCCGCACCGCTCAGCCGCCTGCAGCTGCTCGGCAGCCGCGTGGTGGCCAGCGCGCTGATCTCGTTGATCGTGTTCGCCGTCATCTACGCCGTTGCCATCGTCGGCTTCGGCGTGCGTGTGCTGGGCAGCCCGGTCGGCTTGCTGCTGGTGCTGGTGTGCTTTGCGTTGCTGACGGCCAGCTTCGGCCTGCTGGTTGCGTCGTTGGGCCGCACGCCCGAGGCCACGCGCGGCCTGGCCATCCTGGCCACGCTGTTGATGGTCATGCTGGGTGGCGCCTGGGTGCCGTCGTTCATCTTCCCGGAGTGGCTGCAGACGGTGTCGCTGGCGGTGCCCACGCGTTGGGCGGTGGACGCGCTGGACGCGATGACCTGGCGGGGCCAGCCGCTGGCCGAGGCGCTGCTGCCCTGCGCCGTCATGCTGGGTTTCGGCGCAGCGTTCGCGGGGCTGGCGATCTGGCGCTTTCGTTGGGAGGAGTGAAGCGCAGGCCGGTCACGTCCAGCGCGCACTGCCAGGTCTGGATGAGGTCCATTGCCTCGCCCTCGGTGTGCCAGCGGGCCAGCATGGCGGCGTCTGCGTTGCGGGCCAGCAGCGCGTCCAGCCGCTCGCGGTCGGCCGCCTCGTTGGGCTGGCGGCTCTCCTGCCCGCGGTCGCGGTAGGCGCGGTCGGCGGCCCCGGCCAGCTGGCCGGCGCGGCGCCAGTCGCCGCCGAGGCCGTGCAGCAGCGCCAGCGCGTCGAGCGCGCACCACAGGTTGTCGGCGGCGATGCGGCGCTGGCGGCTGGCGCACTCCGAGACGATTTCCTGCGCGCGCGTCAGGTTGCCTTGCGCCACCAGCGCGCCGATGAGGTTGCCCAGCACGCTGAACTCGGCCGGCGATGAGCCGTCCTTCGGCACCAGCGGCAGCAGCGCCTCGCTGCGGGCGACGGACTGGTCCAGGTCACCCGCCGCGCGTTCGACGTCGGCCAGGTTGGTGCCGGCGCGCAGCACGCCCTCCACATCGCCGTCGCGCTGGCACAGCGCCAGCACCGACAGCAGCAGCGCGCGGGCGCTGCGCGTGTTGCCGGCGGTCAGGTCCAGCGTGGCCTCGGTGGTGCGCCCGCGTGACAGCACGTTGGACGGCCAGCGTGGGTCCTCCACGGCCTTGGCCAACGCCATCGCGCGGCGCGCGTCGGGGTTGTCCACGCGCCAGTTGAACGCGTACTCCGACCACGCCAGGTACTGGCCGCGTGCGTCGCCCAGCGCCTCGAACAGGTGCGCGGCGCGCTCGGCGGTCGCGCGGGCATGCTGCGGGTACTCGGTGCTGTTGGCGCGGCTCACGCCCTCCCAGAACCGCGCCGCCACGCGGTCAGGGGTCTGCGGATTGACGTGCTGTGTGAGCAGCTCGCCGCGCGTGCGCGCCTCGGCGTGCTGCAGCAACGCCAGCCACAGCGGCCAGCCGCTGGCGTAGAGCGCGATGGCGGCGCCGGGCGCGGCACCGAGCGCAAGGTCCACCGCGTAGCGCAGGTTGTCGATCTCCGGCGCCCAGCGCGCCGTCCAGGCTGTCGGCGGTGTGCACCAGTGCTCGTCGAAGCTGCCCTCGAACAGCCGGCACATGCCGTGGATGAAGCCCAACTGCACCTGCTCGGCCTCGCCGGACTGCGCCAGCTTGTCCTTGGCGAACAGCCGCCCCGTTTCAAGCAGTCGGTAGCGCGGTGCGTGGGCGCGGTCCAGGCTCACGAGCGAGCGGTCGACGAGATCAAGGATGACTTCGACGACGCGGCAGCTCGTCATCGCCTCGTCGGCCAGGCAGTCGGCGGCCCAGTCCAGGTCGAACGAACCGGGGAACACCGACAGCCGCCGGAACACGCGCTGCTCGGCCTCGTTGAGCAGGCTGTGGCTCCAGTCCAGCGCTGCGGCCAGCGCGTTGTGCCGCGACGGCTGGGCCTGTGACGGCGGCGCCAGCAGGCTCAGGCGCTGGTGCAGCCGCGCCGCCAGGCCCGCGATGCCCAGCGACGGCAGGCGAGCGGCGGCCAGCTCGATCGCCAGCGCATTGCCGTCCAGCTCGCGGCAGATGCCGGCGGCCAGGGCGGTGCTGTGCTCGTCCCACTGCAGCGAGCTGCCGGAGCCTGCGGCTCGCTGTGCCAGCAGTTGCAATGCATCGCACCCGCGCGCCTCGGCGGCGCTGGCGTCCTCGGCCGGCAGTGCCAGCGGGCCGAGCCGGTAGACCTGCTGCGTCGCCGCGCGCAGCGGGATCTGGCTGGTGACGAGCAGTGTGAGCTGTTCCGTCTCCTGCACCAGTGCCTGCGCGATGCGTGCCGTCTCGTCGAGCAGGTGCTCGGCGTTGTCCAGCACGACGAGCATGCGCTGCGACTTCAGCTTGCGCACGACGGCGTCCAGCGGCGCGTCGTCGCCTGCGAGCTTGATGCCCAGCACGCGCGACAGCAGCGCAGCGACCTGCATCGGCTCGGTCAGCGGCGCCAGCTCCACCCAGAACACGCCGTCGACAAAGCGCGCAGCCAGCTGGCGCGCGGCCGCCAGCGCCAGGTGCGTCTTGCCCACGCCCGCGGCGCCGCACAGCGTGACCAGCGGTTGCGCAGTCAGCAGCGCCGCCAGCTCGGCCAGCTCGCGCTGCCGGCCGATCAGTGCCGGCACGCGCGCCGGCAGGTTGCCCGGCGCAGCGGGGCCGGCGGGGCGCGGGGCTTCGCGGCGGGCGTCGTCGGCCTCGGCCAGCGGCACGGTGAAGCGGTAGCCCACACCGGCGATGTTGGCGATGGCGCGCGCGCCCACCAGCTTGCGCAGCTGCGCCACCTGCACGGCGATGTTGTTGTCTTCGACGACGACGCCGGCCCACACGCGCTGCATCAATTCGTCCTTGCTCACCAGCCGGCCGTTGCGCTGCACCAGCAGTGCCAGCACGTCGAACGCGCGGGCGGTGATGGCCAGCGGCTCGCCGAAGCGCAGCAGCTGGCGCTCCTGCGGGCGCAGCAGGAAATCGCCGAAGCGGTACTCGGCCTGCAGCGGCGCGTCCGGCGCTTCGGCCTTCAGTGACAGGGGCGGGGGCGCGGTGGATTTCATCGGCAATTCATACCCGTTTAAGGACGCATTGGGGGCGTCGCGCCGAGCATGCAGGCTCTTCAACCCGAGGAGCATTCATGCCCAAGTTCGTCATCGAGAGAAACATTCCCGGCGCCGGTCAGCTGACGCCGCAAGACCTCAAGGCCGTGTCGCAGCGCTCGTGCGCCGTGCTCAACAGCATGGGCCCCGGCATCCAGTGGATACAGAGCTACGTCACGGACGACCGCCTCTACTGCATCTACCTGGCGCCGGACGAGGCCGCCATTCGCCGCCATGCCAGCGAGGGCGGGTTCCCGTGCGACAAGGTGTCTCAGATCCGCACCGTCATCGACCCGTCGACCGCCGAGTAAGGATTAGACGGCAGCCGCCTGCGCCACGGGTTCGTGAAAGATCACGTGGCGGCATGGCATCGATGCTGACGCGCCCGTTGCGATGACGCAGCCCGACCGCCGCCACCTCGCGCAGCTCAGCCGCCTGCTGGACGAGTTCATGGATCTCGACGAGCCCGGCCGCGAGCGGCGGCTGAGCGAGGTCGAGCCACGGCTGGCGGCGCCACTGCGCGCAGCGCTGCGCACGGACGCGTCGGGATTTCTCAGCGGCACGCTGATGAGCGGGCCGCTGCAGCCGGCGCTGGTCGGCCAGTGCATCGGCCCTTACTGCATCGAGGCGCCGCTGGGCGCCGGTGGCAGCGGCTCGGTGTGGCGGGCGCGCCGCGTCGACGGGCCGGGCGAGCCACCCGTGGCGATCAAGCTGCTGCACCTGTCGCTGCTCGGCCAGGCCGCGGCGCTGCGCTTTCGTCAGGAGCGGGCCATCCTCACGCGGCTCGCGCACCCGCACGTCGCCCGCTTGCTGGACGCCGGCGAGACGCCCGACGGCCAACCCTACCTGGTGCTGGAGCATGTCGACGGCCTGCCCATCGACCAGCACTGCGACGCGCGCGCCTTGAGCGTGGCCGCGCGGCTGGCGTTGGCCGGCCAGCTGATGAGCGCGCTGACGCATGCGCACGGCCACGGCGTCGTGCACCGTGACATCAAGCCCGGCAATGTCCTCGTTACGCGCGCTGGCCACGTGAAGCTGCTGGACTTCGGCATTGCCCAATGGCGCGAGGGGCCGGCGCGGCCGCCACACCCGCTGACCGCTGAAGGCCGCCCGGTGCTGACGCCGCGCTACGCCGCGCCCGAGCAGTGGCGCGGGCTGCCCGCCACCGTGGCGACCGATGTGTACGCCGTCGGCATGCTGCTGCACGAGCTGCTGTGCGGCCGCAGCGCAGGCGGCCAGGCCATCGGGGCAAGTTCGGCGATCCGCCGCTTGCTGCACGGCGAGCCGCCGCGCATGGCCGGCGTGCTGCCGGCCACCGCCGTGGCGGCAGCGCGTGGCACCCAACCCGCAGCGCTGCGGCGGCAGTTGCAGGGCGACCTGCAGCGCGTGGTCTCGACGGCCCTGCGCCGCCGGCCCGCCGAGCGCTACGCGTCCATCGCGGCGCTCGCGGCCGACGTGCAGCGCTGCCTGCGGGGCGAGCCGGTGCTGGCGCGGCCGGACGCGCGGGTGGACCGCTGGGCCAGCGCCATGCGCCGCCACTGCATCGGCGCCGTCATCGCGCTGCTCGACCTCAGCCTGGGGCCCGACCACTCATGAATCCGCTGTTCGATTCGCTGTACGGCGAGCTGTGCCGGTTGGCGCGCCGCGAGGTGCGCCGCAGCGGCGGGCAGCATCTCGTCGGCACCGGCACGCTGGTGCACGAGGCCTGGCTGGGCATCGCGCGGCGCAGCCCGCTGGCGTTCGAGGCGCCCGGCCCCTTCCTCGCCTACGCGGCACGCACGATGCGCGGCCTGATGATCGACCGGCTGCGGGCGCGCGGCGCGCACAAGCGTGGCGGCGGTGTCGTCGTCACCTCGCTGGACACGCAGCACCTCGACGAAGCGCCGCCCGCCGAGCCGCCGGACCTCGCCCGGCTCGCCGAGGCCATGGAGGAGCTGGCCGCCATCGAGCCCGAGCTGGCCGACGTGGTGGACCTGAAATTCTTCTGCGGCTTCACGCTGGAGGAGATCGCGGTGATGAAGCGCGTGTCCGGCCGCACCGTGCAGCGCCAGTGGGAGAAGGCGCGCCTGCTGCTGCAGCACGCCATGCGCTGAGCCGCTCACGGCGCCAGCGCCACCTTCAGCAGCAGGCCCGCGCCTGCCAGGCCCAGCGCCGCCAGCGTGATCTGGCGGTAGCCCACGTCGCCCGTGCGCCGGTAGATGGCGATGCCCGCGCCGTTGCCCAGCAACGCGACCGGCGCGGCGGCGGCCAGGATCATCCAGAAGCTGTGACTGAACAGCTGCGGCCGCGCCAGCGCGAGCACGGCCAGGCCCACCAGCTGCATCCACAGGATGAAGGGCTGGGTCAGGGCCCGGCCCTGCTGCTTGCCGACGCCATGCAGGCTGTTCCACACCAGCAGCGCCGAGCCCGGAAATGCCGAGAAGCCGCCGACGATGCCGCCCGCTGCGCCGACGAGAAAGGAGCGCTGCGGGCTGGGGGCGCCCTCGGCCAGCCGCAGCGTCGCCGGCTTGAACAGGGCCCACGCCGCATACGCGACGAGCAGCCCGCCCAGGCACGCCGTCAGTTCCGCCGCGCCGGCGACGGCCAAGATCTGCAGGCCGAGAGGCATGCCGACGGTGCCGCCGACGAGATAGGGCAGCACGCCGTCGCGCCGGTGCCAGGGGCCGGCGTGGCGGCGCAGTTCGCCCCACAGCGAGCCGAGGCTGAAGGCCTGCGTCAGCAGCGACAGCGCCATCAGCACTGCAATGCCCAGCTGCGGCGGCAGCACCAGCAGGCTCAGGCAGCCGATGGCCGAGAAGCCGAAGCCCGACAGGCCGCTGAAGACCGCGGCGGTCATGTAGACGGCCGCCAGCGTCAGTGCGGCAGCGGGGGTGACGAGACAGGTGAAGTCGAAGAAGGGTGACATGGCGGTGACTGCAGGTGCGCCGGACCCGTGGCACCGCGGCGCGGGCCATTGCCGATCCGGCCCCCTGGAGATCGCAAACCCCGCCGCAAAGCCGCCAGGCTGCTGCGATTCGTGGGGGGTGTGTCCGGTTTTGCGCCGTGTCTCCGATCTGTCCGAGGCGAGCCCGCCTCGGCGCGGGCCGCACATCGACAACCCATCGCAGGACCTTCATGAACATCACGATCCCTGTCGGCGCGCTGCGGCGTGCCTCCCTTCGCGGCTTCGTTCGCGCCACGGCGCTGGCGCTGCCGATCGCCCTCTCCTCAGCCGCGCCGGCGGCAGACCTGGCCCCACCGGACGGCCATCGCCACGGCGATGACGCCCCCTCGTCGCCGCTCGTCAACAAGGTGCGCAGCGCGACGCGGCGCTACCTGGACATCAACGTCGCGCTCGGCGAGGGCTGGGTGCAGGCCACGCCCTGCGTCAGCGGCCCCAGCGAGGGCGCGATGGGCGTGCACTTCCTCAAACCCGACCGCCTGCACGACGGCATGCTGAAAGCCGAGGAGCCCGAACTGCTCATCTACGAGCCACAGCGCGGCGGCAGCTACCGCCTCGTCGGCGTGGAGTACCTCGTGCTCGCCAGCGAATGGGCGGGCCGCAACCCGCCCGGCTCGGCGCCTTCGGTGGACGGCCACCTCGCCAACTTCGTCGGCGAGCCCAACCGCTACGCGCTGCCCGCGTTTTACGAACTGCACGTCTGGGCCTGGGAGGAGAACCCCAGCGGCAGCTTCTCCGACTGGAACCCGCGCGTGTCCTGCGAGCGGCAGCCGACGTCGCCGCGCGGCTGACCGGTTCAGGCCATCGGCCGCTGGTTGTCGAGCGCGCGGGATTCGCCGTCGTGCAGCGCGACGAGCGTCAGCAGGCCGGCGTCGTCGGCTCCGTCGCCCAACGTCTCGACGTAGCGGCAGGCGGCATAGGCTTCGGCCTGTTGTTCGTACTGCCGCACCCAGGCCTCGCGCGCCGGCAGGCGCTCGGGGTTGATGGGCCACACGCCGGGGCTGGGCTTGAGGCGGCCGGCGATGCCGATGCGCCAGGGCTTGGCCGTGAGGCGGGCGCGGAAGCAGCGCTGGTTCTGGCACATGCGGGCGTAGAGCGGGTCGGCACCGATCGCCTTGAAGAAGTCTTGTGCTGCCGGCGCAGCGGGGTCGAATCGTGCATGGGTGGCGATCAACCGCAAGCCGGCAGGCGTTTCATAGACGCGCAGCCGCCAGCCGGGCTGCTTCGCCACGACGGCTCGAATCTGGTGGCGGGCGCTGTCGGCGGGCGACCTTCGGAACCGCTTCAGCCGGAACAGCATGGACGCCAGCAGCGTTGTGCCGACAGGGATCACGACGAGCCCCGCCAGCAGCGCCGGCCAGACGCTGTACTTGGCAACCACGTAGCCGAGCAGCGCCAGCGTGATGAGGGCGCCGGCCACGAACAGGCGAACACCGGGTTTGGTCTCGAAATCCACATCCGCGATCAGCAGGTCCGGCACATTCAGGCAGCGAGCGCCGTAGGCGTTGCGCGTGATGACGGCCTCGCCGTGGCGGGCCAGCACCTCCTCGCGGATGGGCACGCCATCGGCGCCGTTGTAGGCCAGCTTGCGCTCGCGGCGCGGCACCGTGTCGCCACTGGCCGCGCGCTGCGCCGCCTCGGTCACGCGCAACTGGGCCTGGGCTTGTGCATCCGCCGCGCTGCTGTCTGACCAGCCGAAACGCCGCAGCGTGATGTCACGGCCCTTCACGCGGGCGGTGGTGCGGGCCTCGGCCCAGTAGCTCGGAACGATCATTGTTTTCTCCCTGCCGCTGCGCACTCCTCGGTGCGCCGGGCCGGGAGATTAGCAAGCGCGGCGGCGCCGGCAGCTCGCAGCGGACCGTGAGTGCCGCCACGGGCCGGCCGTCGACGACGGGCTGGGGATGGCGGCAGGACAACATCCGCCGTTCAGCGTATCGCCGTCACCCAGCGCCCGAAGCGGGGTGCCAGCCGCCAGCCGTCCTCGCCCAGCCAGTCGGCGGCCACCAGCACGTGGTGGGCGCGACCGATGAGGTTCTCGCGTGGCACCGTGCCGATGAAGCGCGAGTCCTCGCTGTTGTCGCGGTTGTCGCCGAGCAGGAAGTACTGGCCCGCCGGCACGACGCGCTCGGCGAAGTCGCGGCGTGCAGTCACCGCCGGCAGGAACTGCACGGCGTGCGGGTGACCGGCGAGGTCTTCGGTGGCGCGCACGGCGTCGACGACCCAGCCGGGCGCGAGGGTCTCGCCGTGTGTCTGCGCGCCGGTGTAGGCCAGCGGCTGGCCGTTGAGGATGACCTGGCCTTCCCTCACCGCGACGCGGTCGCCCGGCAGGCCGACGATGCGCTTGATGAGCCGCGCGCCACCGGCGGGCGAGCTGAGCGTGACGACGTCGCCGCGCTGGGGTTCACCCAGGTGGAGCAGCACGACGTCGGTCAGGGGCAGCTTGAGGTCGTAGGCCAGCCGGTTGACGAGCACGACGTCGCCCTCCAGCAGCGTCGGGCGCATGGAGCCGGAGGGAATGGGGTTCCAGTCGGCCACGGCGGTGCGCAGCAGCGCGAAGCTGGCCATGAAGACGAGGAAGCCGCGGTTGGCCTTGAGGGTGTTGAGGACCTGATTCTTCATGCAGCCATGCTGTCACCGCCGCTGCGTCGGAAGCGGCGGCCTGCGGCGAATGGCGGAAGCGGCGAGGTGAATGGTGCCCGGCGGCGGCGGCTGGCGTGCAGGCATCATGCGCCCACTTAAAAAAGTAGGGAGTGTGGAGATGTTGTCCATCTTTGGTGCGGCCATCAGCTTGCCGTTTTTGATGCTGGGCCTGCTGATCTCGGCCATTCCGGTTTGGATGGCCGCCAAGATCGTCGGCGCCGGTCACCAAGAACTGTGGCGGGCCGCGCTGGCTCTGTTGTTGGCCACGACGGCGGCCGTGGCCGTCGTGATGGTGTGCGTCAAGCTTCACGCCGTCTTGTGGGGCGTCCTGTTGATGCTGGCGACGGTGGTGGTCGTGTTCGCCAAGGTGCTGGACCTGTCCTACCTCGGCGCCTTCATCCTGTGCATTCTCAGCGCGGCTCTCCAAGTCGCCGTGTCCAAGTTGCTGGTGGCACTGTTTGGCGGCTGATCGCACTGCGTCGCAATATGCTCGCAATCATCGGGAGGTAGCCGTCCGTGTGGCGGCAAGGGCACCGCTTGCGCAAATCAACGCTTTCGTACGCCGAGGCCGGCGTGGTCACGGCGATCTGCTTCGGCCTGTTCATCCTCGGGGCTTTCCAGGCGATGGGCGCCGGCTTCCCCGACGCGCAGTTCACCGACGCGGGTAATTTCAACCTGGTCGGGCTGGAGCTGGTGCTGGGTGCCTGTGCGCTGCTGTACCTGCACGGCCGCGGCTTCGACATCGGCGCGCTCTACCCGGCGCCGACCTGGTCGGGCAGCCTGCTCGGGTTGGGCGTGTGCGCGCTGTGCGTGGTGGTGGCCTCGGTGGCGATGGCGCTGTTCCACACGCCGGGGCCGGCGGAGATGGTGGACATCTCGTTCGCAGCCGTGTCCCCGGCATCGGCCGTGGCGCTGGCGGTGGTCAACGGCAGCTATGAGGAGATCTTCCTGCTAGGCGTGCTGGTGCGCGGCCTGCGCGGCTTCGGGCTGTCGGTCGCCGTGGGCCTGCCGCTGCTGGTGCGCGTGCTGTATCACGTCTACCAGGGGCCGCTGGGCGTCGTGTCGGTGGCGGCGGCCGGCCTCGTGATGACGCTCTCCTATGTCGCCACGGGGCGGCTCTGGCCCGCGGTGCTGGCCCACATGCTGCTCGACCTGCTGCCGATGGTCTGACCGGCGCGGCCAGCGTCAGGCCGGCGGGTCCTTCAGGCGGGTGCGCGACACGGCGGTCATGATGCCGATGCCGGCCACGATGAGGCAGGCGATGGCCACATAGGTGGCGGCCAGGCCGGCGGCGAGCAGGGCCCAGGCGACGCCGCCCAGCAGCACCGCGAGACCAAAGATGTATAGGGCGAAGGACATGGGGTCTCCGAGAAAGTCGGGGTGAGTCGGTGTGTCGGTCACTCTAGGTCGCCCGTTCGCGCCGCCGGGTCGGACGGTGCGGTGGCGCGCCGTAGGCCCCGGCTGACCCGACACGCCGGTGCGTGCCGTCACCGGCCGCCGCCGGGCCCGGCTACCGTGGCGGCCCTGCATTGCTGAACCTGGAGGAGGCGGTCATGGTCCGCAAATCAATGGCTGCCCAGGCCGTCGCGCTGGCGATCTGCCTGGGACTGACGTTCGCGGCGGCGGCGTTGGGCGCGGTGGCGTCGGCCGCAGCGCCGGCGTTCTACGCGCAACTCGACCAGCCGGCCTGGGCGCCGCCACCGTCGGTGTTCGGGCCGGTGTGGTCGGTGCTGTACCTGATGATGGGCATTGCGGCCTGGCTGGCGTGGCGTGCGCAGGCGCCGCGCCGCGTGCTGGCGCTGTATGCGGGGCAACTGGCCGTCAATGCGCTGTGGTCGTGGTTGTTCTTCGGCTGGCATCTCGGCGCGCTGGCGCTGGCCGACGTGCTGCTGCTGTGGGCGCTCATCGCCGCGACGGCCGCCGCCTTCTGGCGCGTGAACCGCCTGGCCGGCGCGTTGCTGCTGCCCTACCTGGCCTGGGTCAGTTTCGCGACGGCGCTGAACGCCGTGCTGTGGCTGCGCAACCCAGGCTTGCTGTAGCGCACGGGGCGGGCGCGGTACGGGTATCGGGGGGATGCGGGCGCCTGCTGGTCGGCTGGCCGACAGGCGGCGTCACCTAAACTTCCCAGATGCCGCATTTGCTCGCCCTCGACAGCTCCACCGACACGATGGCCCTGGCCCTCGTGACGCCCGGGCAGACGATGGTTTTCGAGGCCGCCGGCGGCGCCCAGGCGTCGGCGCGGCTGGTGCCGGAGGTGCAGGCGCTGCTGGCGCGTGCCGGCCTGCGCATGGCGCAGCTGGACGCCATCGCCTTCGGCCAGGGGCCGGGTGCCTTCACCGGCCTGCGCACCGCCTGTGCAGCGGCCCAGGGCCTGGCCTTCGGGCTGGGCAAGCCGGTGCTGGCCATCGACAGCCTGATGCTGGTGGCCGAAGACGCGCGCGGCCAGGGTGCCGGCGACGACGTCTGGGTCGCCATGGACGCCCGCATCGGCGAGATCTACGCCGCGCATTACCGCTGGGGCGACGGCGCGTGGTCGGTCGTCGACGCGCCGGCCCTGTATGCGCCCGCCGCGCTGCTCGCCCGCTGGGGCCGGCCGGCCGCCGTGGCCGGTACCGCGCTGACCGCCTATGCCGGCGCCCTGGGTGAGCTGGCCAACGCCTGGCCGCAGGCCCGCTCGCGCGCGGCCGCGCTGGCGGCGCTGGCCTCGGCCGCGTGGGAGCGCGGTGAAACGCTCGACGCAGCGCAGGCGCTGCCCGTCTATGTGCGCGACAAGGTCGCGCTGACGACGGCCGAGCGCGAGCAGAAGGTGGCGTCTTGAGCGCCTTGCTGGACCGCACGCCGCCGCCCTGGGACGCCGCCGACATGCGCGTGCCCGACCTGACCGAGGTCATGGCGGTCGAGCGCCAGAGCTACCCGGTGCCCTGGACGCATGGCAACTTTGTCGACTCGCTGGCCGCCGGCTACCCGGCCGAGGTGCTGCGCGGCCCGGCCCACGCCGGCTTGAGCCCCTTGGGCGACGGCCAGGGCGCAGCGCGGCCCTGGGGCCACCCGGAGCTGCTGGGCTACTGGGTGGCGATGCCCGGCGTTGACGAAATGCACCTGCTCAACATCACCGTGGCGCCGGCCTGGCAGGGGCGGGGGCTTGCCGTCGCCATGCTGGACCGGCTCGTCGCGTTGTGCCGGGCCCGCGCGCTGCAGCAGCTGTGGCTGGAGGTGCGCGTCAGCAACGAGCGCGCGCGCCAGGTGTACCGCCGCTACGGCTTTGCCGAGGTGGGGCGTCGGCGGGCTTACTACCCCGTGCAGCAGGGGCCGCGTGAAGACGCCGTGCTGATGAGCCTGGGTGTGGCGGTCTGAAGTGAAAGTGAACCCCTCGCCCGGTCTCGCCCCGGCTGAACGCCGGCAAGCCCAGTCGGTCTTGCAGACCACGCAGCCGGCAGAGCGGCTGCCCCTCGGCAGGCACGACGAGTCCTCAGGACTCGCCGTGTCCGGCCTCGGCCCCCAAGGGGACGGCGATGCTTGCGGCATTGAGCCGCAAGCACATCGCCCAACGGGCCGGCTTGGGGCGGCCCGGCGCTCGGCCCGAAAACACTTTCATGCGTCGCGCGTGGTGCGCTGCGTCACGGATAGCTGATATGAGCTGGGACGATCGCCAACGGGCCATGCTGGCCGAGATGGGTTATCGGCTGCCCGCGCGGGCGGCCGAGGTGGCCGCGCCCGATGCCCTGGCGCTGCCGGATGCCGAGCCGGCCCCGGTGGCCGTGGCCGAACGGGTGACGGAACGGGTGATGGAGCGCGTGGTCGAGCGCTCGCCAGCGCCCGTGGCCCCGCCGGCGCCGGCCCCCATGCTCGCGGCCGAGGCCTTGCGCGCGGTGATGCCGTCGCCCGCCGGCTTCGCCGATCTGGATGCGCCGGCACTGCGCGCCGCGGTGGCGGGCTGCCGGGCGTGCGGGCTGTGCGAGCAGCGCCGCCATGCGGTGTACGGCAGCGGCGCCGAGGTGCAGGCCGACTGGCTGGTGGTCACCGACCCGCCGGATGCCGACGACGACGCGGCGGGGCTGGCGCTGGGCGGCGATGCCGGCCGGCTGCTGGACCGCATGCTGGCGGCGGCCGGTCAGTCGCGCCTGGGCGACGCGCCGACGGTGTTCGTGACGCCGCTGGTCAAGTGTCGCCCGCCGCGTGGCCGCGCGCCGCAGCCGGCGGAGCTGGACGCCTGCGGCGCCGTGCTGGCCCGTCAGGTCGAGCTGCTGCGCCCGCGCCTGGTGCTGGCCATGGGGCTGCAGGCCGCGCGCCGCCTCACGGGCCTGACCGAGCCGCTGGGGCGCCTGCGCGGGCGCGCTCATTCGTGGGGTGGCCTGCCCGTGGTGGTCACCTACCATCCGGCCTATCTCCTGCGTTCGCCCGCCGACAAGGCCGGCGCCTGGGACGACCTCTGCCTGGCCCGCCGGACGATGCCCGCTTCGTGAACGCTCCCACCGAACTCGACCTTGAACAACAGGCGCTGGACGCCGCGCGCTTTCGCATGCTGGCCGACCATGTGCCGGCGTGGATCGCGCTGTACGGCGCGGCCGACCACCGCTGCCAGTTCGCCAACCGGGGCTACGCCGAGGCCTTCGGGCTGACGCAGGCGTCCATCGTCGGCAAGCATTTCAGCGAGATCGTCGGCATGGCCGGCTACGAGCAGGTGCGGCCGCAGGTGGAGCAGCTGGTGCGCGAGCTCACGCCCGTGGTCTACGAGCGCACGCTGCTGCAGCCGGGCGGCGACGAGGCCTGCCTGGAAATCCACCTGATCCCGCAGTTCGACGATGCGCAGGTGCTGCGGGGCAGCTGGGTGCTGGTCTACGACATCACGCGCCACCGCCGGGCCGAGCGCCGGCTGCGCGAGTCCGAGGCGCGGCTGGACAAGTTCATGCAGGCGTCCGTGGAGGGCATCCTCTTCCACCGCGACGGCTACATGACCGACGTGAACCAGCCGCTGTGCGAGATGACCGGCTGGCCGGCGGCCGAGCTGATCGGCCAGCATGTGCTGTCTTATGTGACCGAGGACGAGCTGCCCAAGGTGCGCGACGTCATGTTGCAGAACGACGAGCTGCATTACCAGACCGTCATCCAGCATCGCAGCGGCGCGCGCGTGCCGGTCGAGCTGATCCTGCGCACCGTCGAGCGCGACGGCGAGCAGCTGCGCATGGCCGTCGTGCGCGACATCAGCGACCGCCTCGCCAACGAGGCGCGCATCCAGCACCTGGCCCATCACGATCCGCTGACCGGCCTGCTCAACCGGGCGGCCTTCATGGAGCGCATGGACGCGCAGCTCGAGCAGGCCCGCCACAGCGGCCGCATGCTGGCGCTGCTGTTCATCGACCTGGACAACTTCAAGCGCGTCAACGATTCGCTGGGTCATCTGGAGGGTGACAAGGTCCTGACGACCGTCTCCGAGCGCCTGGTGGCCGCGCTGCGCGACAGCGACCTGATTGGCCGCTTCGGGGGCGACGAGTTCATCGTGCTGCTCGACGACCTGGACAGCCGCGCCGACATCCTCGTCGTGCTGCAGGCGCTGCTGGACATCGTGGAAGTGCCGGTGCGTGCCGACGGCCGGGCGCTGTCCGTCACGCCGTCCATCGGCGTGGCCGTGTTTCCCGACGACGGCCGGCAGGCTGACGAACTCATCCAGCACGCCGACACGGCCATGTACCAGGCCAAGGCGCGCGGCCGGGCCACCTACCAGTTCTTCGAGCCGGCGCTGGCCGCGACGGCCTATGCCGACCTCGTGCTCGAAGCCGAGCTGGCCCAGGGCCTGACGCGCCGCGAGTTCGAGCTCTTCTTCCAGCCCCAGGTCGACGCGGTGACCGGCCAGCTGACGGGCGCCGAGGCGTTGCTGCGCTGGCGCCACCCGCAGCGCGGCCTGCTGGGCCCGGACGCCTTCATCTTCGTCGCCGAGCGGCACCGCCTCATGCTCGATCTGGGCGAATGGGTGCTCGCCGAGGCGGCCCGCACGGCGCGCCGCTGGCGCGAGCAGGGCGTCACGGCCGGGCGTGAGCCCATGCGCATCGCCGTCAACCTGTCGCGCATGCAGTTCAACCTGCAGGGCTTTGCCGACACGGTGCGGCGCGTGCTCGACGAGGCCGGCGCCCAGGGCGAGTGGCTGGAGCTGGAACTGACCGAGCGCATGCTGATGGACGACATCGCCCACGCGCCGGCCACGCTGGCCCAGCTGCGCGCGCTGGGGCTGACGGTGTCGGTCGACGACTTCGGCACCGGCTACACCTCGCTGGCTCACCTGACCGAGCTGCCGCTGGACAAGCTCAAGATCGACCAGGGCTTCGTCGCGCGGCTGCCCGACGACGTCGGCGCGCAGGCCATCACGCGGGCCATCGTGCAGATGGCCCTCGGGCTGGGCCTGATCGTCACGGCCGAAGGCGTGCGCACGTCGGCACAGCTGCAGCTGCTGGCCGGCTGGGGCTGCCAGCAGCTGCAGGGCGAGCTGGTGGGGCTGCCGATGCCGCTGAACGAATTCGAATCCTGGGTGCGCGCGCGATGACGTCGCGCGCCCGAGCGCTCCGTGGGAGCGCGAGGCTGCAGACATGACACTTTCCGACAAGATCCACGCCGAAATCGCCGACGCGGGCGGCTGGCTGCCGTTCGACCGCTTCATGTCGCTGGCGCTGTACGCGCCCGGGCTGGGTTATTACGCCGGCGGGCGGCGCAAGTTCGGCAGGCTGCCCAGCGAGGGGTCGGACTTTGTCACCGCGCCCGAAATGTCCGCGCTGTTCGGCCGCGCGCTGGCCCGGCAGGTGGCGCAGGCGATGGCCGCCAGCGGCTGCCGCGAGGTCATGGAGTTCGGCGCCGGTTCCGGCGCGCTGGCGGCGCACCTCATCGCCGAACTCGACACGCTCGGCGCCGGCCTCGTGCGCTACCGCATCGTCGAGTTGTCGGCCGAGCTGCGCGAACGCCAGCGTGAGCGCCTCGCGCCGTTCATGGGCGAGACGGGCGACCGCGTCGAGTGGCTCGACACGCTGCCCGACGCGATCGAGGCGGTCGTCGTCGGCAACGAGGTGCTCGATGCGATGCCGGTGCAGCTGATCGCCTTCGACGGCCAGGTCTGGCGTGAGCGCGGCGTGGTCACGGCCGGCGCCGGCTTTGCGTTCGATGACCGCGACAGCCCGCTGCGCCCGCCACTGGACACCGGCTTCGTGCCCGGCACCGTCACCGAGATCCATGCGCAGGCCGAAGCGTTCACGCGCACGCTCGCCCAGCGGCTGCAGCGCGGCGCGGCCTTCTTCATCGACTACGGCTTTCCCGAGGCGGAGTACTACCACCCGCAGCGCCGCGGCGGCACGCTGATGTGCCACCAGGCCCACCTGGCCGATGCCGATCCGCTCGTCGCCGTGGGCGACAAGGACATCACCGCCCACGTCAACTTCACCGGCATCGCGCTGGCCGGCCAGGACGCGGGCCTGGTCGTGCTGGGCTACACCAGCCAGGCCAATTTCCTGCTGAACTGCGGCATCGCCGAGCTGCTGGGTGAGGCGTCGCTGAGCGAGCGCGCCATGGCCCACCGGCTGCTGGCCGAGCACGAGATGGGCGAGCTGTTCAAGGTCATCGGCTTCGCGCCGCAGCACGCGCCGCTCGACGCCATCGGCTTCCAGCGCGGCGATCGGTCACACAGGCTGTAGCCCGCAGCTCCCGCGGCGGGCGGTTCGGCAGCGGCCCGCAGGCCGCCACCCTCACCAGCTGCCGACGTTGGGCATCGACACCCAGGGCTCGGCCGGCGCCAGCGCGGGGCCGTGCTGCAGCAGCTCCACCGAAATGCCGTCGGGCGAGCGCACGAAGGCCATGCGGCCGTCGCGCGGCGGGCGGTTGATCGTCACGCCGTGGTCGGCGAGCTTCTGGCAGGCGGCGTAGATGTCGGCCACCGCATAGGCCAGGTGGCCGAAGTTGCGGCCGCCGGTGTAGACCTCGACCTCGCCGTTGGCGTCGGGCCAGTTGTAGGTCAGCTCGACTTGCGCGTCCTCGTCGCCCGGGGCCGCGAGGTAGACGAGCGTGAAGCGGCCGGCCTCGTGCTCGGAGCGCTTGACCTCGACGAGGCCCAGCGCGTCGCGGTAGAACTTCAGCGACGCGTCGAGGTCGTGAACGCGAACCATGGTGTGCAGGTATTTCATAGGGCCGATTTTCGCCGCGCCCCGACGTTCGTCGCGTGGCTGGGGTTGCTGCGTGCAGCTCCCGGCGCCGGCGGCAACGTTGCGCGGCAATGCCTGTCTCGTAAGCGTCTGTTTTCTAGGGGTCGGGCTGGCCCCGTTTGGCGTCGGGTCGGCGCGCGACATGGCCGATTCCGGGCGCACAAGTGCTTACGCAAGCGTCGCTTGCTTACGGCGCCCGGTAGCGATTCCTAGAGGATCCGCCTCCCGCAACCGCGCCGGTCCGGCGCAGGAGACATCCTCTTGTCTGAACATCGACGCTTCAACGCGCGGCGCTCGCTGCTGGCAACGGCGCTGCTGGCAGCCGGCTGGTCCGGCCAGGCGGCCGCCGCGACCCAGGTTTGCTTCTACGAACACATCAACTACCAGGGCCGCAGCCAGTGCGTGAGCACCAGCGTCGCCTGGGTTGGCGGCGCCTGGAACGACCGCATCTCGTCCGTCCGCGTGCCCAGCGGCGTGACCGTTCGCCTCTTCCAGGACTCCTACTATCGCGGCCGGTCTCTGGTGTTGACGGGCGACACGGCCAACCTCGTCAGCAGGGGCTTCAACGACCGTGCGTCGTCGCTGCAGCTGATCGTGGCGCCGCCTGCACCGAGCCCGGCCCCGACGCCGGCTCCCACGCCAGCGCCGACGCCCGCGCCCAAGCCGGCCCCGACCCCGGCGCCGACACCCGCACCGACCCCGGCTCCCACGCCAGCGCCGACGCCCGCCCCGACGCCTGCTCCGACCCCGGCGCCCAAGCCGGCTCCGACGCCCGCTCCCACCCCGGCGCCGACTCCTGCCCCGACGCCCGCGCCCACGCCGGCACCGACCCCGGCGCCTTCGCCCGCACCGGCGGCGGCGACGACGATTGCCGGCGTGCAGCTCGCGCAGTCCATGCTGTTTGACAGCAGCGACAGCGCCCTGGTGCTGGTCAGCGGCAAACAGGTCGTTGTCAAGGTCAATGCGATCACGACGGACACGACCGCTGCCAAGCCGACGGGTACGCTGCGCGTCGAGAACACGCTGGACGGCACGTCGCGAGACCTGCTGTTGACCACGCCGACGAGCGCCATCCCGCGCGCCCTGCCGGCCGTGCCGAGCTTCGCCGACAGCTACACCGCCACGGTGCCGGCCGAGCTGGTCAAACCCGGCCTGCGCCTGAGCGCTCGCCTGGACAATGGCACGGCCACCGTTCTCACGCCCCGCGTTGGCGGCGGCGTGGCCATGCGCTTCGTGCCCATCGCCATTCGCATTGCCGGCACCACCGGCCAACTGCCCAAGGACCAGACGGCGCACATCCAGGCGCTGTTCCCGGTCAATACCGTGACGCTGAAGTCGCACCCGGTCTACACGTCGACCCGCGTGACCAGCCTGCCGACGACGGAAGACGGCTGGGACGACGCCTTCGGCACGATCGTGGGCGAGCTGGCTGACCTGCGCGCCGTGGAAGGGGCTGCCGAAAACGACTTCTACTTCGGCTACATCCCCAAGCGCACCTACGGCCTCGGCGGCATGGGCTACATGCCAGGTCGCGCTGCGGTCGGTTTCGACATGCCTTCCGCACCGGACACCGTGCGAGACGTGACGGCACACGAGCTGGGCCACAACTTCTCGCTGCCGCACGCGGCCTGCGGTGGCGCGGGCTCACCCGACCCGAAATACCCCTACCCGGACGCCAACCTCGGCAAGGCCGGTCGGTACATCTGGTCCTATCTGTCGGACAGCAACACCTTCTACGACCCGCGTCCGACGAACCGTCACGACATCATGAGCTACTGCGGTGGCGTCGTGTTCTCGGACTACAACTACCGCCTGATGCAGGTGCACGTGACGCCGGCCGACAAGGCCATGGTGAGCGCCAAGGCCGCCGGCATCAGCAG
Source organism: Pelomonas nitida (assembly GCF_043555975.1). Taxonomy (NCBI): domain Bacteria; kingdom Pseudomonadati; phylum Pseudomonadota; class Betaproteobacteria; order Burkholderiales; family Sphaerotilaceae; genus Roseateles; species Pelomonas nitida. The sequence goes on from NZ_JBIGIA010000013.1 coordinate 98,089, forward strand.
CACCGCCAGCACGGCCAGTGCCGCGCCGCGCGAAGTGCTGCTGGTCAGCGGCGAGCTGCACAACGACGGTCGCGTGACGCTGAACCCGGTCAAGTCCCTGGTCGGTCGCGTGTCCGTGCCGGCCAGCGGCACCTACACGCTGCGCGTGCTGGGGGCCAATGGCAGCACGGTGGACTTCCCGTTCTCGCCGCAGTCGCTGGACCACCATGTCAAGGCCAAGCACTTCAGCGTCGTCATCCCGAACGACGGCGCGCTGCAAAGCCTGACCGTGCTGCAGGGCACGAAGACGCTGACGCAACTGGGCGCTGGCACATCGTCGTCGGACGGCCGCCGCACCATCCTGTCCGCCACGACGGCGACGGAGTCGGCCAGCGTGCGTGCGCAGAACGGCGAGGTTCAGCTGACCTGGAACGCCGCGCGTCACCCGTACGCCAGCGTGGTGTGGGTGGGCAACGACGGCCAGCGCATCGTGCTGGGCCAGGACCTGCGCAATGGCCAGGCCGCCGTGCCTGCGGCCGAGCTGCCGGCGGGTGGCCGCTTCGAGCTGATCCTGTCGGACGGCCTGAACACCACGCGCCAGCAGTTCGCGCGCTGATCGCCGCGTCGGCTGTTGCCTGAACCCCGCTCGGCCGTGAGGCCGGGCGGGGTTTTTTCATGCGCTGACTAGGGTTAGTAGTCCAGCCACTCCATCGGCGCGGCCAGCGCGGCGCCGCGAATGCGCTCCAGCGTGCCGGTCAGCACGTCGATGTTGTTGTCGAAGCTGCCGTGCGTCGCGGCGATCTGGTCGCCCGTGCGGGTGGTGCGGACCTTGGGCGTGGCCACGCGGTGTAGCAGCTCGCCCGCCGGCCACAGCTTCTGCCACTTGAGCACGTCGGCGTAGGTCTGGGCGGCCCATTGGTCCTCCTTCCAGGCGGCGTCGGGCGCGACGAGGGCGCGCTCCATGCCCAGCAGGGGTTGCTTGCGGATGTCGTCCAGCGCGCGCGACACGAGGTAGAGCAGCGACTTGCCGTAGATGTCCCGGTCGGCGGAGGGCAGGCCGTCGGCCCGCTCGTTCGCGTCGGTCAGCACATGCAGCCGCAGTGACTGGAGGGCCAGCACGCCGGCCTGGTGGGCGGCGCCGTAATGCTGCACGGCGAACGCGCTGGAGCAGGCGGGCGCGTAGAGCTCGCAACTGTGTGCCTGGACCGCGCCCGGCCCGGCGAGGCGGCCGAGCAGGTGGCCCAGCAGGATGGAACCGGCCGAGTGGCCGATGAGGTGGAGCTCCAGCGTCTTGCCGCTCTTGGCCAGGCCGTCGCGCAGCTCGCGCAGCAACTGCGCGGCGAGGTCCAGCACATGGTCGGGCGCGGCGCCGCCCTCGGCGTTCTCGCGCATCTCGCTCCAGATGCCGCGGGCGAACTGCCGGCCCACGGCTTCGAGCGCGCGGTCCTTGGCTTCGGCGGCGGCTTCGCGCAGCCGGTCCAGCCAGCCTTCGCTGCGGTCACCGGCGATGACGCGGTGCGCCAGGTCTTCCAGCATGTCCATCAGCGTCTCGCCGGGGCCGGTCTTCCACGTGAAGAACAGCGGGTAGATGCCGTTGGCCAGGAAGTAGGGCGCCAGCACGCGGATGCGCTGGATGGATTCGAGTTCGCTGTTCAGCCCGCCGTGGGCGTAGATCGCGAGCTTGACGGTCTGGTCCTTGCTGCCCTTGGCCCAGGCGAGGGGCCGCTCGACGACGATTTCGCGCGCCAGGCCGTCGCGATCGGTGCGGGCGCGGGTGAAGTCGGTGGACATCAGCTGGCCGTCGTTGCCGGAGACCAGGGTGTGCGTGTAGGCCGCGTCGGTGCGCAGCGGCTGGTAGGGTTTGTGCGCGAAGACGTGGTTGAAGGGCCAGGGGTCGTCCCGCGGGTTGTCGGCGTTGCGCAGCGTGGCGCCGACGTCGCTGAGGCCGCGGCCGGCCATGACGCGAAAGCCGCTGGCCGCGCGCGCCGCCGCCTTGGCGCTTTTGGCGTTTTTGGCGCCCTTGGCCGGGGCCGTGTGGCTCTTCACGTCCGCCAGATCCTGCGGCACGCCCAACGCGACGGCCCAGGCGTCGGTGCCGTTGGTGACCCAGTCCTCGTAGGGCAGCACCGCGAAGCCGCTCGCGCCCCAGCCGGTGCCCCAGCTGTTCTGCATGACGAAGCCTCGTTCGTTGAAGCCCACCAGCGCGAACGCGTGGCCGCCGGTCGCGGCGGTCATGCTGCCGATGCGGGGCAGGTTGTCGTGGCTGATTGGCAGTGGGCCGGCGTCCAGCCCCCAGCCGTCGTGCACGCTGCCGGACACATAGATGGCGCCGATCTCGTAGATGGCCGCCTGCATGTCGACGATGCTCGTCTTGTCGACGCGGTAGTACACGCCCAGCGGCCGCCGTGTGGCGTCCTCGTCCCAGCCCGGCAACGGCCGCTGGAACACGCCGGCACCGCTGGCGTCGAGCGGGTAGGGCCACAGCGTGGCCGAGCAGACGCCGTGCTTGTGCCAGCCCTTGAGCGCGCCCCGGCACGACGAGCCCTCGTAGTCCTGACCCGGCCATTCGTCGTACAGCTTGGCGAGCTCGTAGAACATGCGCGGGCTGACCGCTTCGGGCGGTGTGCGGCCGTCAGAGGCTGCGAGATGACGCAGCCAGTACAGATAGTTCGTGACGCAGGCCAGGCCGAAACCGGTGCAGGCGCCCTCGTTGCCCTGGTTCAGGATGCGACCGGACTTGACGTAGGCGGGCAGCAGGTTCTTGAGGTCGGCGTCGGCCGGCCAGCGCGCGGGCAGCGAGCGCAGCGGTGCGCGGTAGACGAGGTCGCGCAGGTCCAGCCGGTCGGGGCGGGCGTCGAGCTTGGGGGTGGGCGCGGCGTCTGCTGCGGCTGGCTTCGAGGCCTTTGCAGGTTTGGCGGCCTTCGTGGTTTTCGTGGCCTTGGCGGCGGGCTTGCGGGGTTGGGAGGGCATGAGGTTCTCCGGATGAGCGGCGGATGATGGCGCGCCGGCGCGTGTCGGGGCCGGTGGGCGGGCGCGGCAGGTCCCCATGTTGGAGGATGTGCGCCGTGGTCTAGCATGACAGTCATGCCGACACTGAACGAGCCCGAGGCGTCTGCCGCCATCCCGGGGTTGACCCGCAACTGGACGTTTAGGCCCTCCGCCGTGCGGTGGTCGGAGCGCCTGCGCACGGCCAACCGGGTGCTGAGGTATGCGAGCCGGGCGCCCGCAGCGGCCGTGCTGAAGCCGGCATCACCGGCGGCGCGCTGGCTGGTGTACTTCGTCTTCGTGCCCGAGGCCGGCCTGTCGGCGGGTCAGCGTTTCACGCTGGAGCGCCTGAAGGCGTTGGCGCTGCCCGTGTTGGTGGTGTGTGCCTGCCCGCGCGGCGCGGCCGTGCTCCAGGAGCTTGGCGGCCTGTGTGATGCGCTGTTGTGGAAGGATTTGCCGGGCTACGACTTCTCCGCCTACCGGCTGGCGTTGTCGCACCTGGCTGCCCAGTCGCCGGGCGCCGACGTGCTGGTGATGAACGATTCGGTGTACGGCCCGTTCACGGACCTGCGCGAGGTGTTCGACACCGCGCCCTGGGGGCTGACCGGCTTCACCGCATCCAACCAGCGCGCACCGCACATCCAGTCGTACGCCTTCCTGTTGCGCAACGTGCGGCGGTCGACGATGGTGTGGCTGGCGCCGGTGCTGCTGCCGGGGCTGGCGTTCAACCAGTTCCGGCACATCGTCGATCTGCAGGAAACCCGTTTCGCCCGGGTCGCGGCGCGGTCGATGTCGGTTGGGGCGCTGTGGTTTGGCGACGTGCAGGACGTGAGTGACCCCACGCTGGCGCGCCCGCTGGAGCTGCTGGAGGATGGCTTTCCCTTCCTCAAGCGGTCATTGCTGGGCAAGCACCAGGGCGTCATCGAGCGCGACAAGGTGTTGGCGCGCCTGGCGGCGCTCGGCCATCCGCTGCCGCCAGGCGACGCCGGCCCCTGACGGCGCCGTTCAACGGCCCAGCGGTGCGATGCCCAGCCAGGCCGCGTGGGCCCAGAACGCGATGACCGCCCACAGCACGGCGCCCACCACGACTGTCATTGCGGTGCCGGCAGCCGTGGGTGCGGCCATGGCGGGCGCCGGCCGCCGGCGCGCGGCGCGGAACACGAGGATGGACCAGACCAGGAAGCTGCCGAACAGCATCACGTCGGCCAGCGTGTTGTTGGCCAGCAGGTGGGCGAAGGCCCAGACCTTGACGGACAGCGTCATCGGATGCTGCAGCTTGGCTTTGAAGTGGTTGCGTGGCACGTAGGCGGCCGCCATCAGCACCATCGCGACGAGCATCAGCGCGGCCGCCGCGTGGTTCATGCCCGGCAGGCGCGGCCACAGCACGATGGTGTTCAGGCGAGCCTGCGAGAAGCCCCAGACGATGAGGCACAGCCCGATCGCGGCGGCGACGCTGTAGAGGCCCTTCCAGCCTTTCTCGCCGAGGCGTGTGATCAGCGCGCCGCGCCAGGCGGGCACGACCGCACGCGTCAGGTGGATGCCGAGGAACAGGGTGAGGCCGAGGGCGAGCCAGGTCATTGAAGATCTCCGTCAGGTTTGGCGATCGACGCGCAAGGCCAGGACGACCGAGCTGTTCGTGCGCAGCACGCCGTCGATGTCGCCGATCTCGTCGAGCAGCGCGTCGAGCCGGGCCGTAGTGTCGGCGCGCAGCAGCGCCATGTAATCGAATTCACCACTGACGCTGGCGAGCTGGCGCAACTCGGGCAGTTCGGATAGGCGCTTCACCACCTCGCGCCCGGCCTTGGGGCTGACGGTGATGCCGACGAAAGCCTGCACGCTGCGACCGGCTTCCGTGCCGCCCAGCCGGGCCGTGTAGCCGACGATGCGGCCACTGCTTTCCAGCCGGGCCAGCCGGGCGACGACGGTGGTGCGCGCCACGCCCAGCTTGCGGGCCAGCGTGGCCGTGCTCTCTCGCGCGTTGGCCTGCAGCAGCAGGATCAGGCGGCGGTCGAGGTCGTCGGGCGCGGTGCCAGGACTTTCCCGAAGATCAGTCATGCCGACGAATCATGTCGACGAAACGGCGAAAAAGCAATCCATTTCGTCGAAACATCGCTTTCTTTCGTCGCCACGGCTCCCTAGAGTGCCGCCAGAACACACTTTGCTCGGGAGCCTCCCATGAAGATTGCCCTGCTCGGCGCCGGCCACATCGGCCAGACCATCTCCCGCCTGCTGCACGCCACCGGCGACTACCAGGTCACGGTGCTCGACAAGAACCCCGGGTATTTGCAGGTGCTCGCGGCCGAGGGCATTGCGACTGCCGTGGTCGACAGCGACCACCGCGGCGCGCTGACCGCGCAACTGCGTGGCAAGGATGCCGTCGTCAACGCGCTGCCCTACCACCTGGCCATCACCGCGGCCGAGCTGGCGCTGGAGTGCGGTTGCCACTACTTCGACCTGACCGAGGACGTTGCTGCCACCCAGGCCATCAAGCAAATGGCCAAGGGCGCCAAGACGGCCTTCATGCCGCAGTGCGGCCTGGCGCCGGGCTTCATCGGCATCGTGGCCCACCACCTGGCCAGCGGCTTCGACACGGTGCGCGACGTGCAGATGCGCGTCGGCGCGCTGCCGGCCTTCCCGACCAATGCGCTGAAGTACAACCTGACCTGGTCGGTCGACGGGCTCATCAACGAGTACTGCCACCCCTGCGAGGCCATCCACGACGGCGAGACCATCGCCGCGCTGCCGCTGGAAGGGTTGGAGCACTTCAGCCTGGACGGCACCGAGTACGAGGCCTTCAACACCTCCGGCGGCCTGGGCACGCTGTGCGAGACCTGGGCCGGCAAGGTGCGCAACCTCGACTACAAGACCGTGCGCTACCCCGGCCACCGCGACCTGATGCAGTTCCTGCTCGGCGACCTGGGCCTCAAGGGCGACCAGGAAAACCTGAAGGCCATCATGCGCAAGAGCATGCCGGCGACGATGCAGGACGTGGTGCTGGTGTTCGTCACCGTCTCCGGCATGAAGAACGGCGTGCTGCTGCAGGAGGTGTTCGCGCGCAAGATCTTTGCGACGCGTGATGGCAAGCAGCCGCTGTCGGCCATCCAGATCACGACGGCGGCCGGCATCTGCGCTGCGGTCGACCTGTTCCGCAACGGCATGCTCCCGGCCAGCGGCTTCATCCGCCAGGAGCAGGTCGACCTGCCCGACTTCCTCGCCAACCGCTTCGGCAAGGCGTATCAGCAGTCGCGCCAGGTCGAGTCGATTTCCTGATCGGAGAATGGCCGCATGAAGCAACAAGCCCTCTCCCTCTTGGACGCGCTGGGCGTCCACCTGCCGGCCGCCGGTGACCTCGCCGTGCGATCGCCCATCGACGGCGCCGTCATCGCGCAACTCGCCACCGCCAGCAGCGCTGACATGCAGGCCGCCGTGGGCCGCGCGCATGAGGCCTTCAAGGCCTGGCGCGTCGTGCCGGCGCCCAAGCGCGGCGAGCTCGTGCGCCTGTTCGGCGAGGAGCTGCGCGCGCACAAGGCCCAGCTGGCGCAGCTCGTGTCGATCGAAGCCGGCAAGGTGACCAGCGAAGGCCTGGGTGAAGTCCAGGAAATGATCGACATCTGCGAGTTCGCCGTCGGCCTGAGCCGGCAGCTGCACGGCCTGACCATCGCCAGCGAGCGCCCGGGCCACCGCATGATGGAGCAGTGGTTGCCGCTGGGCGTCGTCGGCATCATCTCGGCGTTCAACTTCCCTGTCGCCGTGTGGGCCTGGAACTCGGCGCTGGCGCTGGTCGCCGGCGACGCCTGCGTCTGGAAGCCGTCGGAGAAGACGCCGCTCACCGCGCTGGCCACGCAAGCGCTGTTCGAGCGCGCCGTGAAGGCCTATCGCGCCGCCGGCCATGCGGCGCCTGACGGCCTGTCCGAGCTGATCATCGGCCGTGCTGATGTGGGCGAGGCGCTGGTGGACGATGCCCGCGTGGCGCTCGTGTCCGCCACGGGCTCCACGCGCATGGGCCGGGCCGTGGGCCCGCGCGTGGCGGCGCGCTTCGGCCGCTGCCTGCTGGAGCTGGGCGGCAACAACGCCATCATCGTGACGCCCAGCGCCGACCTGGACCTGGCGGTGCGCGGCATCCTGTTCGGCGCCTACGGCACGGCCGGCCAGCGCTGCACGACGACACGCCGCGTCATCGCGCACGAGAGCATCCATGACGCCCTCGTCGAGCGGCTTGACCGCGCCCGCGCGCAGCTGCCCATCGGGTCGCCGCTGGAGGCCGGCACGTTGATCGGGCCGTTGATCGACGCCCAGGCCTTCGAGGCGATGCAGGCCGCGCTGGCCGCTGCGCGCGAGCAGGGCGGTCAGGTGTCGGGCGGCGAACGTGCGCTGGCCGACCGCTTCCCCGGCGCCTTCTACGCGGTGCCCGCGCTGGTGCGCATGCCCGCGCAGACGGCGGTCGTCTGCCACGAAACCTTCGCCCCCATCCTCTACACGCTGAAGTACCGCACGCTGGAGGAGGCCGTCGAGCTGCAGAACGGCGTGCCGCAGGGGCTGTCGAGCGCGATCTTCACGACCGACCTGCGCGAGGCCGAGCGCTTCATGGGTGCCGCGGGCAGCGATTGCGGTATCGCCAACGTCAACATCGGCACCTCTGGCGCCGAGATCGGCGGCGCGTTCGGCGGCGAGAAGGAGACAGGTGGCGGCCGCGAGAGCGGGTCGGATGCCTGGAAGGCCTACATGCGCCGCACGACCAACACGGTGAACTACTCCAGCGAACTGCCGCTGGCCCAAGGCGTGAAGTTCGATATTTAAGCGAATTTTCTTGGAAGGCCTGAAAATTCAGGCTATACTGCGAGGCTCCTGAAAGCCCAGGTGGCGGAATTGGTAGACGCACTAGTTTCAGGTACTAGCGGGTAACTCCGTGGAGGTTCGAGTCCTCTCCTGGGCACCAAACAAGCAAAGGCCAGCACGCAAGTGCTGGCCTTTTTGCTTTGTGCCTCGCGCCGGCGAGGCAGCGGGTGGGTAACGGTCTGCAAAGTGTTCGTCGCACGGCCTTGCTGGCGCCGAGGCATGACTTCGGCGCCATGGCGGCACTTGCCGCGTTTTCTTCAGTGGCAGGGTCTTCGGGATGCCCGCAGATGTCGGTTTAGGCCCTGCACACAAACCGTGCATGCGGATGCATCGGCGATGAACACGGGGCTTCGCGTCGACGGTATGCGCCACAATCTCGGCCGCCCGAGTCGTTCGGGCGAGTTTTTCGACGAGACCCTCCCGCAATGAACAAGACCGATCTGATCGAACACCTGGCTGCCGAGCATGAACTGAGCAAGGCTGAAGCTGGCCGCATCCTCGAGACCCTGCTGGACGCCGTCGTCACCACCGTCAAGAAGGGTGGCGCCGTCTCGATCCCGGGCTTCGGCTCCTTCAAGCAGCACGCCCGCGCCGCCCGTAACGGCGTGAACCCCAGCACTGGCGCGAAGATCAAGATCGCCGCTGCCAAGCTGCCGAAGTTCACCCCGGGTGCCGGCTTCAAGGCTGCCGTGGACCCCAAGGCCGCTGCCAAGAAGGCTGCTGCCAAGCCGGCCGCCAAGCCTGCTGCCAAGGCCAAGAAGAAGTAAGACCCCGCTGTGAGCGCGCGCGGCAGCAGCCCCACCATCGTTGATGTCGCTCGCGAAGCGGGCGTGTCCATCAAGACTGTGTCGCGCGTGCTCAACCATGAGCCCGGCGTGCACGAGAGCACCCGGGAACAGGTGCTCAAGGTGGTGGAGGCGCTGCGCTACCGACCCAAGCAGTCGGCTCGCAGCCTCGCAGGCGGTCGGTCTTTCCTGATCGGCCTGCTGTATTACGACCCCAGTGCGATCTTCGTCGGCAGCGTCCAGCAGGGCGCCACGCTGCGATGCCGCGAGCTGGGTTATCACCTCGTCGTCGAGTCCTTGCACAACGATGCGCCCGACCTGCGCCAGCAGATCGACCGCATGGTGTTGGCCCTGCGGCCCGACGGCATGATCCTCACGCCGCCGCTGTGCGACAACCCCGAGGTGCTCGCGGCGCTGCGGGAAAGTGGCACGCCGTGCGTGCTGATGTCCCCGGAGCGTGACATCCGCGGCGTGCCCTCGGTGCGCATGGATGACGTCCATGCGGCCGAAGAGCTGACGAGCCTGCTGATCAAGCTCGGGCATGAGCGCATCGCGTTCATCAAAGGCCCGCCGGACCAGTCCGCCAGCGCGGCGCGTTATCAGGGCTTTGTCAGCGCGATGCGCGCCCACGGCCTCGAGCCCGATCTTGAACTCGTCCAGCCGGGTGATTTCAGCTTTGCCAGCGGCCGGGACGCCGCCCAGCAGTTGCTGAGCGGCCCAAAGCCGCCCACGGCGGTGTTCGCCAGCAACGACGACATGGCGTTGGGTGTGCTGGCCGCGGCGCATCGCCTGGGGCTGAATGTGCCCGCCGAACTGTCGGTCGTCGGTTTCGACGACTCCCCGACCGCGGCGCTCGTCTGGCCACCGCTGACCACCGTGCGTCAGCCCGTCGCTGAAATGGCGCGCACCGCGGTGGAAATGCTGGTGCAGGGGCATCGCGCCGAGGTGCCCGCCGACGATGCCGACCTGCACAAGGTGCTGGCGCACGAACTGATCGTGCGCGACTCGACGCGGGCGCGCTGACCCGCCGTTCGCCCCGCAGCGGGCGCGCAAGGCTTCCCGAGTCTGAGCCCGAGCCAGAAACCAAGTTCGGAAAGACACCGCTGTCATTTTGATTGACAACGCTGTCTTTTCTCGAGCAACATGGGCCTGCAACTTCATCAACCGGCGCGCTGGCCTACGAAGCTGCATCGCCAGCGCGCCCCAAGCCCTTTGCCGCCATGACGCTTCCCGATCTCGACCGTGTCGATTCCGCCGCCCTCGCGCAGGCATTTCCGCCCGACTTCCTGTGGGGCGTGGCCACCAGTGCCGCGCAGATCGAGGGCGCCGGCGCCGTGGACGGCAAGGGGCCGTCGATCTGGGACCAGTTCTGCCGCCAGCCTGGCCGCATCAACGATGGCTCCAACATCGACGTTGCCTGCGACCACTATCACCGCTACCGTGAAGACGTGTCGCTGATGAAAGGCCTGGGCCTGGACTGCTACCGTTTCAGCTTCGCGTGGCCGCGCGTGCAGCCGCTCGGCCAGGGCGCCTGGAACGAGGCCGGCTTCGGCTTCTATGACCGGCTCATCGACGAGCTGCTGCAGGCCGGGCTGCAGCCGCATGCCACGCTCTATCACTGGGACCTGCCGCAGGCGCTGGACGAAGGTCTGGGTGGCTGGCTGTCTCGCGACGTCGTGGCCCGCTTCGCCGACTATGGCGCCGAGATCGCCCGCCGATTCGGCGACCGCCTGGCCAGCATCGCCACGCACAACGAGCCCTGGTGCACGGCGACGCTGGGCTATGAGACCGCGCAGTTCGCGCCCGGCCACCGCAGCCGGGCCGAGAGCCTGCAGGTGTCTCACCACCTGATGCTGTCGCACGGCGACGCCATCCAGGCCATGCGCGCCGAGACCAAGACGCCCCTGGGCATCGTCCTTAACCACACGCCGGCCTTCCCCGCGACACCGACCGAGGCCGCCCGCCGTGCCGCACGCATCGACGACGGCTTGAACGTGCGCTGGTACATGGACCCGATCTTCCGCGGCGCCTATCCGCAGGACGCGATCGACCATGTGGGGGCCGATGCCCCCAAGATCGAGGCCGGCGATCTCGCGCGCATCCGGCAGCCGCTGGATTTTCTGGGCATCAACTTCTATACCCGCACGCTCTTTGCGGCGGACGGCACGACGGTCAAGGGGCCCGGCAAACGAGGCTTCACCGACATGGGCTGGGAGATCGTGCCGGAGGTGTTCTCCGCGCATCTCGTGCGGCTGGCACGCGAGTACAACCCGCCGCCGATGTTCATCACCGAGAACGGCATGGCCAACGCCGATCGCGTCGTCGACGGCCGCGTGCCGGACCACGCCCGCATCAGCTACCTGTCGGCTCATTTGCGGGCGCTGGCAACCGCGCTGCAGATGGGTGTCGATGTGCGTGGCTATTTCTATTGGAGCCTGCTCGATAACTTCGAGTGGAACTCCGGCTACGACAAGCGCTTCGGGCTGATCCATGTCGACTACGAGACGCTGGCGCGCCTGCCCAAGGACAGCGCCCGTTGGTATCGCGACTTCATCGACCTCCACCGCGCGCGCCGCTGAGCCGCCTCGGGCTGGCTGCGTCGGGCGCTCGCTCGGCATTCCTCCTCGTTTGCCCCGACTCAGGCTCGAGTGAGCGGTTGCATTCAGGCGCTAAGCTCTGCCTTGTGTCGCCCCAGGGGAATTTTTCCCGCACGGGAGGGGGCGTCTTATCGGCCAATACGACGTACAGAGCAGAAGGCAGGCTCAGGTTCTTCGGTCGCCGCGCCGAAAACAGGAGTCATGCCAAAGAGTGCCCGGGCGCGGGTTTGAGTGCATGCAGGACAGAACAACCGATCCGCTGATCGACGTCAGCCAACTGACCGTGGGGATGTTCATCCACCTGGATCTGGGTTGGATGTCGCATCCGTTTCCGCTGTCCAGCTTCAAGATCGCGTCCAGTGACCAGTTGCTGATCCTGCGTCGGCTCGGGCTGACGCAGGTGCGTTGGAGCCCCGCCAAAAGCGACCTGTCACTGCCCCCCGCACCGGCCGCCGAGGCGCCCGCCGCCACGTCGGCCGCTGCCGAGCCCGGCCCTGGGCCCAGCCCCGAGGAGATCGCCCGCGAAGCCCATCGCCAGGCGCTCCTGGCGCAGCGTGAAGCCCTGCGGCTGTGCGAGGCGCAGTACGGCGAGGCCGCCGCAGGTTTTCGCGTCGTCATGGATGCCGTCCCGACCGACCCTCACCGCGCCCGCGCCGAAGCCGAGGCGCTGACGGCCGCGCTGCTCGACAAGATGCTGGTCGAGGGTGACCTGAACATGCGCCTGCTCAACGAGGCGGCGGGCGACCGCAGCACCGCGCACGCGCTCAATGTCTGCATCATCGCGCTGCTGCTCGGCCGAGCCTTCGGGCTGAGCCGCGATGAGATGATGGACCTGGGCGTTGGCTCGCTGCTGCACGACGTCGGCAAGCTGGAGGTCGCCGCGCGGCTGAGGCATCGTGACGAGAGCTTCACGGCGGCCGAGACCCAGGCCTACCAGCAGCACGTGGCCAAGGGCGTGGCCATCGGGCAGAACATGGGGCTGGCGCCGGCGCCGCTGCTCATCATTGCGCAGCACCATGAGCACGCCGACGGCAGCGGCTTCCCGCAGCGCATCAACATGGACCGCATGAGCACCGGCGCCCGCATCGTTGCGCTGGTGAACCGCTTCGATGGCCTGTGCAACCCGTTGATCAGCTCCAAGGCCATGACGCCGCACGAGGCGCTGTCGCTGATGTTCGCGCAGGGCCGCAACCGTTTCGACGCGACGATGTTGAACGCCTTCATCCGCATGATGGGCGTGTATCCGCCGGGCTCCACCGTGCAGCTCACCGACGACCGCTACGCGCTGGTGGTGTCGGTCAATTCCGCGCGGCCGCTGAAGCCGCGTGTGATGGTGCATGACCCGAAGATTCACCAGGACGATGCCTTGGTGCTGAACCTCGAGGACATGCCCGACCTCGGCATCCGGCGCAGCCTGAAGCCCCAGCAGTTGCCGCGCGCGGCGCTGGAATACCTCAACCCGCGGGCGCGCATCGCGTATTTCTTCGATGCCGTGAACACGGCGCCCGGGGAGCTGGTGACGTGAACGCCAGCGGCGAGGCGAACTCCGCCCTGCCTCGCATCGCCGAGACATCTCCCGTGATCGGCGCGTTGCTCGAAGGGTTGCCCGATCCTGCCTGGCTGGTCGACGGTGCCAGCCTGACCGTCTGCGTCGTGAACCGACCGGCGCTGCGGCTGCTGGGCCTCAAGCCTGAGCGCGTGCTGGGGCAGCCGCCCTCGGCGCTGTGCGGCGCGCTCGAGGACGAAGCCTTCTGGCAGGGCGCCTGGCGCGACGCCACGGCCCGCCTTCGCTCCGACACGGTGCTGACGCACAGCGACGGCCAGCCGCGCTGGGTCAGCCGCAGCATCAGCCCCATTCACACGCCAGCCGGCGCTCACTACTGGCTCGTGCTGTTGCATGACCAGACGCGCCGCCGCCGCGCCGAAGCCGAGCGGGAGACGCTGTTGGCCGAACTGCGCGCCACGTTGGAGTCCACGGCTGACGGCATCCTCGTCGTGGACCTCGCCGGCCGTGTGCGCAGCTTCAACCGCCGCTTCGCCAAGCTGTGGGGCCTGCCCGGCGGGCTGCAGCACCAACCCGGCGACGGCGGCCTCTGGCCGAGCCTGCAGCGCTTCATGCGCGACGGCGAGCAATACCGCGCGCGCATCGACGCCTTGCTGGATGCGCCGTTGATGCGTTCGAGCGACATGCTGTGCCTGGCCGATGGCCGCGTGCTGGAGCAGGTCTCGCTGCCGCAGATGACGCGCGGCGAGCCGATCGGGCGGGTGTTCTCGTTCCGCGACCTCAGCGAGAAGCTGGCCGCCCACCAGCGCATCGAGGAGCTGGGTCGTTCCGACGTGCTGACCGGCGCGCCGAACCGGCGTGTATTGGCCGATCGCATCGAGCAGCAGATGGCAGCCGGTGGCGCGGCGCCAGCGCCCGGCGGCTTCGCGCTGCTGCACCTGGACCTGGACCGCTTCAAGCAGATCAACGACACGCTGGGTCAAAGCTACGGCGACCGCGTGTTGCGTGAAGTCGTCGAGCGGCTGCGGGCGGCCGTGAGGGACAACGACACGCTGTCGCGGTTGGGTGGCGATGAATTCGCGCTGCTCATCGACGGTGCGCAGATGGCCGAGGCCGAGGCCGCGGCACGGCGCGTCCAGCAGCTGCTGTCGGAGCCGTTCACGTTCGACACGCTCAGCTTCACCGTCACGGCCAGCTGCGGCATCGCGCTGTACCCGGGTGATGGCAGCACGTCTGACGAGCTGATGGCCAGCGCGGAGCGAGCGATGCACTGGGTCAAGGAAGGCGGCCGCGCGGGCTTTCGCTTCCATGTGCCGCGCCAGGAGGTGGACCTGCTGTCGCGCATGCGGCTGGATCACGACATGCGCAAGGCGCTCGCCGACGGGCACTTCCGTCTGCAATACCAGCCGCAGGTCGAACTGGGCAGTGACCGCGTCATCGGCGCCGAGGCGCTGATCCGCTGGCGCGACCCCCAGCGCGGCGAGGTTTCGCCGGCCGACTTCATCCCGCTGGCCGAGCAGAGTGGCTTTGTCGTCGCCATCGGCGAATGGGTGCTGCGCGAGGCCGTCGCGCAGGCCGTGCGCTGGCTCGGCCGTGGCCTGCGCATGCCGGTAGCCGTCAATGTGTCGGCGCTGCAGTTCCAGCAGGTGCATTTCGTCGACAGCGTGGCGGCCGTGCTGCGCGATGCCGGGCTGCCCGCCAGCATGCTGGAGCTCGAGCTGACCGAGGGCGTGCTGCTGGGCGATGCCGACGAGGGCCTGAAGCGCATGCAGGCGCTGGCGGCGCTCGGCGTCACGCTGTCCATCGACGACTTCGGTACTGGCTATTCCTCGCTGGGCTACCTGAAGCGCCTGCCCATCCAGCGCCTGAAGATCGACCGCAGCTTCGTCAAGGGCCTGCCCGGCGACGCCAGCGACTGCGGCATCGCCAACGCCATCGTGCAGATGGGCCGCGCGCTCGGCTTGCAGGTCATCGCCGAAGGCGTGGAGACCGAGGCGCAGCGCGACTTTCTGGCTCACGCCGGCTGCCACGAGTTCCAGGGCTTCCTGTATGCGCCCGCGCTGCGGCCCGAGGACTTCGAGCGGCGGGTGCGGCCGCGCCGCCATGTCGCCGATGCGGCCGTTTCCGGCTGGCTGGGCCTGGCCAGCAACGGCTGATCAAGGGCCGCCGTGCGGGCCCACAATGAGGCCATGCTGTACTGCTTCAAATCCAAGGCCGGCGCCGATGTGGTCATGCTGGCCGAATCCGGCGATGCGCTGCTACGTTTGATGGGGCGCCAGCCCGCGCCGCAGGGCATCTTCGAGTCTGCAGCGCTGCCCGCGCTCATCCAGAGCCTGGAGGCCGGTGTGGCGGCCGACGAGGCAGCGTTCCAGCAGGCGGTTGACGCAGCCAAGGCCGCCGGCGAGCCGGAGCCGCGGCGCCAGGGCGTATCGCTGCGCCAGCGCGCCTGGCCGCTGCGCGACCTGATGGCGCGCGCTCAGCGCGACGGCGTCGACGTGCTTTGGGGCGTCTGATGCTGGACGAGGCCACGCGCGTCATCCTCATCCGGCACGGCGAGACGACCTGGAACCGCGCCACGCGCATCCAGGGGCACACGGACATCCCGCTCAGCGCGTTGGGGCAGGCCCAGGCCGAGCGGCTGGCGCAGGCGCTTGCCGACGAATCGCTGACGGCCATCTACGCCAGCGACCTCAGCCGCGCGCGCCAGACGGCCGAGGCGGTGGCCCGCGTGCAGCGCTTGCCCGTGCGCACCGACGCCGGTCTGCGCGAGCGCGCCTTCGGCCGCTTCGAGGGGCTGAGCTGGGACGAGATCGCGCAGGCACACCCCGAAGACGCGCTGCGCTGGCGCCGCCGCGAGCCCGACTTCGCCGTCGGTGGTGGCGAGAGCCTGATCAGCTTCAGTGCGCGCTGCGTGGCCGCAGCGCAGCGTGTGGTGGCGGGCCACCCGGGCGAATGCATCGCCGTCGTCGCGCATGGTGGCGTGCTGGACTGCCTCTACCGCGCGGCAACGCGTACGGCGCTGGACGCGCCGCGCAGCTGGCAGCTCGGTAACGCCACGATCAATCGCCTGCTCGCGACAGCCGAGGGCTTCACCCTTGTCGGCTGGAACGACGACCAGCACCTGGCCGGTCTGCCGGACGACGACATCGCCAGCTGAGCTCAGCGCGCCGCAACGCGGCCTGACCGGCCGGATCTACGTACGATCCCTAAGCCGACTGTTGCGTCTACACATCGCCCTGCCGATGCCGGCAAAGTCGCTTCTATACTGATTTGCACTTGTTATCACAGGTAGGTCTGCGACCCGCCGTAACCCAGTCAACCGTAAAGGCTCACGATGAAGAAAACTGCCCTCGTTGCTGCCCTGGCCGCTGTCATGGCCACGCCCGCTTTCGCCCAAAGCTCCGTCACGCTGTGGGGCCGTCTGAACACGTCGGTGGAGAGCCAGAAGTTCGGCAACAAGGAGCGCACCGTTGCTGTGCAGAACAACTCTTCCCGCCTGGGCATGCGCGGCACGGAAGACCTGGGTGGCGGCCTGAAGGCTGGTTTCAACCTGGAGCACGGCTTCAACTCTGACACCGGTGCGGTGCAGACCTTCGGTGCTTCGTCCTCCACGTTCTGGTCGCGTCAGGCCAGCGTCGAGCTGAGCGGCTCGTTCGGTACCGTTCGCCTGGGTTCCTGGCTCCCGGACACCTACTTCTCGACGGTCGACCGCACCAGCAACCACAACCACGACACCGGCACCTCGTCGGACGCGCTGTTCTCCGATTTCGCCTTCGGCATCCGCACCAACAAGGTGGGCTACTTCTCGCCGACGGTGAATGGCTTCAGCTTCATCGGCGCAGTGCGTGCCGGTGAAGGCGCCGGCCCGAAGGGCTACGACATGTCGGTCAACTACGAAGCGGACGGCCTGCACATCGCCGGCACGTATGCGCAGTCCGGTGCCTACTACGGCACGGGCCGTATCGGCAGCGGCAACAAGCGCCAGACCTATGGCCTGGAAGCTGACTACGCATTCGGCCCCGTGCTGGTCACGGGTTACTTCCAGAGCGAGAAGGTCGACGGCTTCCGTACTCGCAACATCGGCCGGGTGTCGGCCATGTACACGGTGGGCCAGTCCGAATTCCACTTCAACATCGGTGGCACCAAGTCGGGCGGCGACTCTGCCAGTGCCAACGGCATGACCGGCGACAGCTTCCAAAAGGCCGGCGCGTCGCAGTGGACGCTGGGCTACAACTACAACCTCAGCAAGCGCACCAAGGTCTACGCGTTCTACACCGACATCGACCAGAAGCTGCCGAACAAGGCAGGCGACTTCGACTCGCTGGCTGTGGGCGTGCGCCACAACTTCTGATCCTCGCGGACCGGAAAAAGAAAAAGCGCCTTCGGGCGCTTTTTTCATGCCCCGAACAGGTCGGGCGAGTGCCGGTTGCCCGGTGGTGTGATGCCCAGATGGCGGTAGGCCGCGAGCGTGGCGATGCGCCCGCGCGGCGTGCGCTGCAGAAAGCCTTGCTGGATCAGATAGGGCTCGATGACATCCTCGATGGTGCCGGCCTCCTCGCCGATCGCCGCAGCGACGTTCTCCAGCCCGACCGGGCCGCCGTCGAAGCGGTGCACCACCGCTTCCAGGAACTTGCGGTCCATCAGGTCGAAGCCCTGCGGGTCCACGTCCAGCATGGCCAGCGCCTTGTCGGCGATGCCGGCGACGATGCGACCGTCAGCCTTCACCTCTGCGTAGTCGCGCACGCGGCGCAGCAGCCGGTTGGCGATGCGTGGTGTGCCGCGTGAGCGCCGGGCGATCTCGAGTGCGCCGTCGGCGTCGATCGGCGCGTTCAGCAGGCCGGCCGAGCGTGTGACGATGCGCTGCAGTTCGGCTGGGGTGTAGAACTCCAGCCGGGCCACGATGCCGAAACGGTCGCGCAGCGGGTTGGTCAACATGCCGGCGCGTGTCGTGGCGCCGACCAGCGTGAACGGCTGCAGGTCCAGTTTGATCGAGCGGGCCGCCGGCCCCTCGCCGATCATGATGTCGATCTGGTAGTCCTCTAGCGCCGGGTAGAGGATTTCCTCGACGACCGGGCTCAGCCGGTGGATCTCGTCGATGAACAGGACGTCGTTCTTCTCGAGATTCGTCAGCAGTGCCGCCAGGTCCTTGGGCTTTTCGAGCACGGGGCCGGAGGTCTGGCGCAGGTTCACGCCCAGTTCGGCCGCGATGATGTGCGACAGCGTCGTCTTGCCGAGGCCCGGCGGGCCGAACAGCAGCACATGATCGAGCGCCTCCTGGCGCTTTCGCGCCGCGCCGATGAAGATCTCCAGCTGCTCGCGGGCCTTGGCCTGGCCGACGTAGTCGTCCAGCAGTTTCGGGCGCAGCGCGCGTTCGAGGGCTTCCTCGCGGCTGGATTCCGGCGCCGCGCTGACGATGCGTGGCGCGGGGGCGAAATCGTCGGTCTGGATGCTCATGGCCGACCTTTCGCCGGGCCGCCCCAAGCAAGGTCGGCACCCGCTTGGGGGGGCGCGAACGGCGTGAGCGTGGGGGCGAGCATCATGACAGCTTCTTCAGCGCCAGCTTGATGCCCTCGCTGACGCCGACGTCGGACGGCAACGCCTTCAGCGCCGTGGCGGCATCCTTCTCGCTGTAGCCAAGGGCGACCAGGGCCTGCAGGATGTCGGCCTGGGCATCGTTGGCGACGGCCACCGGCAGCGCCAGGTCCGGTCCCAGCTTGCCCTTGAGCTCCAGCAGCAGCCGCTCGGCCGTCTTCTTGCCGATGCCCGGCACCTTGGTCAGCCGGCCGATCTCCTGGCGTGACACGGCTTGCGCCAGTTCGGCCACGGACAGGCCCGACAGCAGGCCCAGCGCCATCTTCGGGCCGACACCGCTGATCTTGATGAGCTGGCGGAAGGTGCTGCGCTCCTCGTGCGTGAGGAAGCCGAAGAGCTGATGGGCATCTTCCCGCACGGTCAGGTGGGTCAGCAGCACGGCGCGCTCGCCCAGACCGCCCAGGTTGAAGAAGGTGCTCATGGGCACGTCGACTTCGTAGCCGACGCCGGCCACGTCGATGACCACCTGGGGCGGGGTTTTCTCGGCGATGACGCCGCTGAGTCTTCCGATCATGGCCCGATTATCCGGGCCTGTTCTGAATCGGTTGAGGACGGAGCTGCGCGCTGCGCACGCAGGTCCATCCCCGAACCATCAGTTCCTGCCGAACAGCCCGAGGCGCTGGGCTTCCAGCGCGGCCTCGGCGCGCGAACTCACATTGAGCTTGCGGTAGATCTGCTTGACGTAGTCGGCGATGGTGTGGCGCGACAGGCCCAGCTGCACGCCGATCTCCGGCAGCGTGAAGCCCTTGGCCACACGCAGCAGCACTTCGGTCTCGCGCTCGGTCAGCGACACCTCGTGCAGCAGCGTGGAGGTGGGCTTCTTCACCTGGGCGGCGAAGTAGGCGATGACCTTGCGCGCGATCGAGGGCGACAGCGGCGGTTCGCCCTGGCTCATGCGCTGCAGCTGCTCGACGAGCAGTTCGCGCGACTGCTCCTTCAGCAGGTAGCCGAAGGCGCCGGCCTGCAGCGCCGGGAACAGGTGCTCGTCGTCGTCGTGGATGGTGACGATGACCGACTGCACCTCGGGTTGCTTCTCGCGCAGCGCGGCGATGACGTCGACGCCCGAGCCGTCGGGCAGGCCAAGATCCAGCAGCGCCAACGTGAAGCGCTGGGTGTTGACGAGGGCCAGCGCGTCCTGCACGCGCGAGCATTCGGTGATCTGGGCGTTTGCGAACACCTGCTTGACCAGGGCCTTGAGCCAGGCGCGGATCTCCGGAATGTCTTCGAGCAGCAGGATGTGGTTCATGGGGGGACCTCGGGAAGCTAGGGAGAACTCAGAGCGGGATGGTCAGGCGAATGACAGTACCCCAGCCGGGACCGGATTCGACCAGGCACTGGCCATGCATTTGCTTGGCGCGTGATTTCATGCTCGCCATGCCGTGACCGCGGTCCAGTCGACCGTCCAGTCCCAGCGGAATGCCTTGGCCGTTGTCCTGGATGGTCAACACGAAATAACCATCCAGCACATTGCTGGAGATCGTCGCGGTCGTGGCGCCGCTGTGCTTGATGATGTTGGAGACCGATTCGCGCAGGATGCGCGTCGTCTGCACATAGGAGCGGGCCTGGAAGGTGTGTTCGATGTCTTCGGACGGCGACTTCCACTCGGCCAGGATATTGGCCTGCCCGAGCCGAGACACCACCTCGGCCCGCCAGTCTCCCAGCGCATCGATGAGATGGACGGGCTTGCCCGTCAGCCCTCGCACGGACAGCCGCATCTCCTCCAGCGCCTCGCGGGCCAGCGTGGAGATGCGGTCCGATTCGCTGGTGTGCACGATGGTCAGCAGCTTGGCGCCCAGGTCGTCGTGCAGGTCGGCGGCGATGCGCTTGCGCTCACGCTCGGTGACCTGCTCCAGCTTCTGTTCGGCCAGCAGGTTGTGGCTGCGCTCCATGTCGGCAATGCGGTCGGCCATGCGCTGCTCCAGCGCTGCTGCGCGCTTCTCGGCATCCGCGCGCGCCTGGGCGACGCTGCCGACGATCTGCAGCCCCAGGCCCAGCATCAGCAGCGGCAGCAGCAGGCTCAGCCACGGCGACGCCGTCCACCACAACGGCTCGTTGACGCTGACCAGGCTCATCTCGGTCAGCAGCGCCACCATCGTCGGCAGCATCAGCAGCGCCATGACATGGAACTCGCGCCGCAATGCGCCGTCCGGCGTGACCCGCAGTCGCTGCTGCCGCAGCCGCAGCGCCCAGCCCATCGCGGCCACCAGCTCCAGGCCCAGTACCGCATGCCAGACGGTGGCGAGCACGCCGACCTGGCCGCCCGTCAGCAGCAGGCTGGCCGGCACGACCAGGCACTGGATCAGCAGCGCGTGGTCCAGCCAATTGCGCCGCCAGTGCATCTGGCGCAGCAGGTATTGCACGCCACACAGCACCAGCAGCGTCATCAGCAGCGGGCGCAGCCCGGCGACGCCGGGGGCGGCCGTGGCGCGCAGCACCACCCAGCTCAGCATCATGCCGACCAGGAAGATGGCCGGCCGTTCGCGATGGTGGTGGCTGGACACCAGGCCTACGACGGTGGCCATCAGCGCCAGCATGGCCGCGAGCCAGGCATGCAGCGTGGCGGCCCAGTAGAGGCTGGCTGGATTCGGCGCCTGGGCCTGGGCGACCAGCGGGCCCAGCAGGAGGCCGACAGTCAGCAGGAGAGGGGGGAGGCGTCGGGCCAGGGCGGCATCCGGCGCGGGCGACGGCTTCATGGAGCGCGATTGTGCGGGACACCTGGCCTCATCGGCGCCGGGGAATGCACCAGCGACAATGGCCGCCGCCGATATTTCCGCGCCCCAACGTGATCCTGCGCTTCGCTTTCGAACCCGTCGACAACTCCCGCCTGGCCCGCGTCTGCGGCAGCCTGGACGCGCATCTGCGCGAAATCGAGGCCGCGCTGGGGGTGAAGATCTCGCGCCGTGAGGGCGAGTTCCGCATCAACGGCGCGCGCGCGGCGGCCGAGCGCACGCAGTCGCTGCTGGAGGCCTTGTACGAACGGGCGCGCCGCCCCTTGCCGGCAGAGACGCTGCAGCTCGCGCTGGTCGAGGCTCAGGCGCCGGAGCCGGCCGGGCCTGCCAAGGCGGGTGACGACGGGCCGTTGGTGCTGCGCACGCGCCGTGCCGACCTGTCCGCCCGCACACCACGTCAGCACCAGTACCTGCAGCAGATCCTGTCGCACGACATCACCTTCGGCCTCGGCCCGGCCGGCACCGGCAAGACCTTCCTGGCCGTAGCCTGCGCCGTCGACGCGCTGGAGCGCGCCGCCGTGCAGCGCATCATCCTGACCCGCCCGGCCGTGGAGGCCGGCGAGCGCCTGGGCTTCCTGCCGGGAGACCTGACGCAGAAGGTCGACCCCTATCTGCGCCCGCTCTACGACGCGCTGTACGACCTGCTGGGCTTCGACCGCGTCACCAAGGCCTTCGAGAAGGGGCAGCTGGAAGTGGCGCCGCTGGCCTTCATGCGCGGCCGCACGCTGAACCATGCCTTCGTCATCCTCGACGAGGCGCAGAACACCACGCCCGAGCAGATGAAGATGTTCCTGACTCGCATCGGCTTCGGCAGCCGCTGCGTCGTCACCGGCGACACCAGCCAGATCGACCTGCCGCGCGGCGTCATGTCGGGCCTGATCGATGCCGAGCGTGTGCTGGCCAAGGTCAAGGGCATCGCGATGACGCGCTTCACCAGCACCGACGTCGTGCGCCACCCGCTGGTGGCCCGCATCGTCGAGGCCTACGAAGCCCGCGCCAAGCGCGAAGCGAGAGAAGCATGAGCGCAGCGCCGCGCCGGCTGGCTGCGGCCCGGCGGCGCGGCGCGCGAAGAGAACACCCATGACCACGAAACCCGAACTGAGCCTGTCCCTGCAATTTGCCGACCCGCGCCACCGCGCGCTGCTGCCGCGCCACAAGGTGCAGCGCTTCATCCGCGCGGCGCTGGAGCTGCCGGGCGAGATCGCGGTGCGCATCGTTGACGCCGAGGAAGGCTGCGCGCTGAACCGTGACTACCGAGGCAAGGACTACGCGACCAACGTGCTGACCTTCGACTACAGCCACGAGCCGGTCGTCGGCGCCGACCTGGTCATCTGCGCCGAGGTCGTCGAGAAGGAAGCCGCCGAGATGGGCATCCCGGTGCTCGACCATTACGCCCACATGCTGGTCCACGGCACGCTGCACGCGCAGGGCTATGACCACGAGGAAGACGACGAGGCCGAGTGCATGGAGGCGCGCGAGAGCGAGCTGATGCTCGCGCTGGGCTTTGCCGACCCCTACGCGGCGCGCGCCGTCAAGCCGAAGGCGAAGACGCAGGCGAAAGCGGCCAAACGACGCTGATGCGCTGACCCTGGGCGTCGCGCGCGAACACGAGCCGCGCGCCCAGCCGCGTCGCCACCTGGCGGACGATGGCCAGGCCCAGGCCGCTGCCCGCCTGTGTGCGCGCACTGTCGCCGCGCCGGAAGGCTTCCTGCAGCGCCTCCAGCTGGTGCGGCGCCAAGCCGTCGCCGGCATCTTCCACGGTCAGCGACGGCGGTGAGGCCGTCACGGTCACCCGCACCGGCGGGCGGCCATGTTTGAGCGCGTTGTCCACCAGGTTGGCGATCAAGCGCTCCGTCAGCAGCAGGTTGGCCCTGGGGATCTCCAGCGTGGCCGGCGTGGCGACGTCCAGCTGTGCGGCCGGCCGCTCGAAGCTGGCCACCACGGCGCGTGCCGCCGCCGCCAGGTCCACGGTCACGTCGCAAGGCAGTTCGCCCGCGCGCACGAAATCCAGAAAGCTCTCGATGAGCCGGTCCGCCTCGTCGACATTGCGCGTGATGACGTCGCGCCGTTTCGCCACGGTCGGGGCTTCGGGCAGCAGCTCGGCCGCCATGCGGATGCGGCTCAGCGGGCTGCGCAGATCGTGCGACACGCCGGCCAGCAGCAGCGCGCGTTCGCGCTCGTGGCGCTGCCAGCGCGCCAGCAGCTCGGCGTAGGCGGCGTCGATGGCCGCCACTTCGGGCGGCTGGTCGACGACGCTGGCGGCGACGTACGGGGCACCGGGCTGCTGGCCTTCGATGCGGCGCCGCAGGCCTTCCAGCGGCCGGGCCAGTCGCCGTGCGGTGTGCCAGCTCAGGCCCACCACCAGCGCGGCCACCAGCGCCAGGGCCAGCAGCGTGCGCTGCGACCATTCCGGCGCCACCGCCTGCCCGGCCACGCCCAGCCACAGCGAGCGCCCGTCGGCGGTCTGCACAGCCAGCCAGATCCGCGTCTGCCGGCGCGCCAGCTCGATGCGCAGCTCCGTCACCGGCACGCCGTTGGCCCGCAGCGCCTCCTGCAGCGCGACGAAGCGCGGCGCCAGCGGCGACGTGCGGCGCGCCGTTTCGGGCGGGGCGCTGCGTTGCTCGACCGTGCCGACCGACGAAACGGGCGGCGGCCCGAGGCCGGCAGCGGCCAGCAACTGGGGCGCCCAGGCCTCGGCATACAGGCGCGCGATGGTCACGTTGCGCTCCACGTAGAACAGCACCCAGATCACCAGCCCCAGGCCGATGACCAGGCCCAGTTGCGCGCGCAGCAGCCGGGTGAACAGGCTGGCGCTGCCGCGCCGCCGGGCAGGTCGCTCAGCGGTCATGTCGCACCTGCATCCGGCCCGCGATGACGGTGGGGCGGCGACCCGACGCGCCGGCGTCCAGCGACGAGGCGGAGGCCAAGGTCACCGGGCGACGAAGACATAACCCTCGCCGCGCACGGTGTCTATCCAGTCGCGGCCCGGCGCGGCTTCGGCCAGCTTGCGGCGCAAGCGCGCCACCTGCACGTCCACCGTGCGGTCCAGCGGCCGGTAGCTGCCACTCTGCACCGCCTCGCTGAGCGCCTCGCGGCCCAGCGCCTGGCCGGCCGCGCGCGCCAGCGCGAGAAGCAGCTTGTATTCCACGCTGGTCAGCGGCACGGCGCTGCTGCCGGCCAGCACCTCGCGCTTCAGCAGGTCGATGGTCAGGCCGTCGAAGCGCAGTTGCGTACTGCCGTCCGCCCGCCCGGGAGCCTGGCGGCGCAGCAGCGCGCGCACGCGGGCCACCAGCTCGCGGGGCTCGAAGGGCTTGGGCAGGTAGTCGTCGGCGCCGATCTCCAGGCCCAGCACGCGGTCCAGCGGGTCGCCGCGTGCCGTCAGCATGATCAGCCCCAGCCCTTCGTGGGCGCCGCGCCAGCGCCGGCACAGATCGAAGCCGTTGGCGTCGGGCAGCATCACGTCGAGCAGCACGGCGTCGGGGCGCCAGTCGTCCAGCGCACGTTCGCCGTCGCCGCCGGTCAGCACGCCGCGCACCTCCCAGCCTTCGCGCACCAGCAGCTCGCCCACCATGTCGGCCAGTTCGGCGTCGTCGTCGACGATGAGCACGCGGGGCTTGTTCATGCGGCGCAGTTTAGGAGGCTGTCGGGCTTTGGGCCTGGAGCGCGCCGGGGCGAGTTGCGGGGCAAGGCAAGGCGCCGACGAGGCGTGGGATGTGCCCCCACAACGAGTCGGCAACGCCGAATTGCCCCGCAAATCGCCCCGGCCCCTGGGGTTGGGCCTGCAAGGGGGCTGATCCGTCGTTGCAAATGCTCGCTGGACATCGAGTCCAGCTCCGCTTTGCGCCTCGGCTGAGCCCCCTTGCAGGCCCAACGCGCTCCAGGCCCAAAGCCCGACAGCCTCCTAGGGGCCGGTCTGGCACGGTGACCCGAACATTTCAAGGCTGTCGCATTTCGTCGCGCAGCGTGGCCAACCGGGCGGGGGCGCGGGCGTTCAATGACGGCAAGCGCTTGTTGACCGTCCCCCACCTTCCATTTCAGGAGTTCCCCATGACCCAGTCCGCCTCCCTCCTCGCCCTCGCGGCGGCCGCCGCCCTGTTGATGACGGCCAGCCTGCCGGCCGAAGCCGGCCGCCTGCGCCAGACCAGCGTCACGGGCCCGCAGGGCAAGACCGCCACCCGCACCGTGGCCCGCGACCATGGCGATGTGCAGTCCGGCGTCACCGGTCCGAACGGCAAGACGGCCAGCCGCGTCGTCGATCGTTCGCCCGGCCAGACGACGGCCACCGTCACCGGCCCGAATGGCCAGAGCGTGACGCGCACCTCGACCCGCAGCACGACGTCGCCGCAACCCTGAGCACCGTCCATCCAAGGAGCCTGCCATGAAGATGTCCACCCTGACCACGCTGTCGGTGCTGCTCGCCGGCCTGCTGGGCGCCGGCACCGCGCTGGCCGCGGACCGCGAAGCGGCCCAGGCCTGCCGGGCCGACTTCAAGAAGTTCTGCGATGGCGTGCGCCCCGGCGGTGGCCGTGGGGCCCAATGCCTGAAGCAGCACGAGGCCGAGCTCAGCGAGGGCTGCAAGACGGCCATGGCCGGCGCTGCACGCTGCGTTGAGAAGCTGCGCGAAGTCTGCGGCAGCGCCGGTGACGCCGAGGCGCGCAAGGCCTGCGCGAAGGCGCATGCCTCCGAGCTGGGCGGCTGCAAGGACGCGGGCTGACCCATGGCGGCCGCCCTGCCGATCGAGCAGCGCCCGTGGCTGCTGCTGCTGCTGGCCTTCGTGCTGGTGGTCGCCGTGCTGGAGGGGCTGGTGCGCAGCTTCTGGCTGCGCCAGGCCTACGACTGGCGGGCGTTCGCGACGTCGCTGGGCGATGTGGTCGGGCGGCGGGCGGTCGATGCGCTGGGCCTCTCGGTCGCGCTGCCGGTGCTGGCCTTCGTGCACCGGCATCGCCTGACCGAGCTGCCGCTGAGCACGCCGCAGGCTTTCGCGCTGCTCTTCGTGGGGCAGGAGTTCTGCTACTACTGGTACCACCGCTGCGCGCACCGCAGCGCATGGTTCTGGGCGTCGCACTGCGTGCACCACTCGCCGCGCGAGCTGACGCTGGCGGCGGCGCTGCGCCTGGGCTGGACCGGCAAGCTGACCGGCACGACGCTGTTCTTCGCGCCGCTCGTGTGGCTGGGCTTTCCCGTCAACGCCGTGCTCGCGACGTTGGCGCTGAACCTGCTGTATCAGTTCTGGCTGCACGCGCCCTGGCTGCCGCGCCTCGGGCCGCTGGAATGGGTGCTGAACACGCCCGCGCATCACAGCGTGCATCACGCCTCCAATGCCGAATACCTGGACTGCAACTACGGCGGCGTGCTGATCGTGTTCGACCGGTGGTTCGGCACCTTTGTCGAGCGACGTGACGACGTGCCCATCCGCTACGGCCTGACCGAAGCGCTGGACACCTACAACCCACTGCGCATCAACGCCCATGGCTGGCGCCAGCTCGGTCGCCGGCTGCGCGCCGCCCGGGGGCTGCGTGGCTGGCTGGTCGCCTTGTTCGGCCCGCCCGGCGAGCCGGCGGGCGGCTGAGCGCTCAGCGGCTCGTCAGGTAGCGCTTGCGGCGGAAGATGAACCACAGGCCGCAGGCCACGGCCAGCATCAGCAGCGCCGCGTCCCAGAAACCGCCACCGTTGTGGATCAGCGGCATCACGTCGAAGTTCATGCCGAAGATGCCGGTGATGAGGTTCAGCGGCAGGAAGATGGCCGTCAGCACGGTCAGCGTGCGCATGATGCTGTTGGTGCGGTGGCCCAGCGCGCTGAAGTGCATCTGCACGGCGGACTCGGCCGACGACTCCAGCCGCCGCACATGCGTCAGCACGCGCTCCACATGCTCCAGCACGTCACGCGAGCGCACGCGCAGCAGCTCGCGTTCGCGCGTGACCTGCGGGTCGCCGTCCGCCGGCCACTCGTCCAGCGCGTCGATCCACTCCTGGATGGCACTGCGCTGGTCCTCGCAGGTGTCTTCCAGCCGGTGCAGCGCGTCGCGGCTTTCCAGCAGCAGCGGCCAGTCGGCGAACTCGCTGTTTTGGTCCAGCAGCACACGCTGCAGCGTGCCGAGCTGGCGCGTCAACAGGCGGCGCAGCTCCAGGTAGCTGTCCACCATGTGGTTGACCATGCGCAGCATCAGGTCGGCCGGGCTGGCCGGCAGCCGGGCGCTGCCGCGTGCCGGGGCCTTCTCGCGGCCTTCGATCAGCCGATCGAGCTTGTGTGCGAAGAACTCGCGCACCTGGCAGTCGGTGGGGTGCACGGTGATCAGCACGCGGTCGAACACCGCAAAGCCCACCGGGCTGGTGTCGATGGCGCGCAGCGCCCGCTGCGCCGAGGCCAGCGTGCCGTGCTCGTCGTCGACGAACAGGTCCTGGCTGCCCGGCGCGGCGGCCAGGCGCCGGAACACCAGCATGTCGTACCAGGACGTGTAGTCGAAGTGCGAGGGCAGCTGGTTGTTGATCAGGTCCGAGATGTGCAGGTCGACGATGTTGCCGCAGCCCCAGCGCGCCAGCGTCTGCTGCAGCGCCGGCTCGCCGACCTCGAACACGCGCCGGCCGTAACCCACCCACAGGAAGCCGCGCGCGGGCAGGGCCTCGGGCAGTTCCGACAGCTCGCGAAAGCTGTCCGGCTCGATGTGGAAGATCCGCACGGGATCAGGCCTTCTTCAGCAGCCGCGCGGCGTCCAGCGCGAAATAGGTCAGCACGCCGTCGGCGCCGGCGCGCTTGAACGCCAGCAGCGACTCCATCATGACGGCATCGTGATCCAGCCAGCCGTTCATGGCGGCGGCCTTCAGCATCGCGTACTCGCCGCTGACCTGGTAGGCGAAGGTCGGCACGCCGAACTCGTCCTTCACGCGGCGCACGACGTCCAGGTAAGGCATGCCGGGCTTGACCATCACCATGTCCGCACCCTCGGCCAGGTCGGTCGCCACTTCCCGAAGCGCCTCGTCGCTGTTGCCGGGGTCGACGTAATAGGTGTTCTTGTCGGCCTTGCCCAGCGCGCTCTTGGAGCCGACCGCGTCGCGGAACGGGCCGTAGAAGCCGCTGGCGTACTTCACGCTGTAGGCCATGATGCGGGTGTGGATGTGCCCGGCGCGCTCGAGAGCCTGGCGGATGGTGCCGATGCGGCCGTCCATCATGTCGCTGGGCCCCACCATGTCGGTGCCGGCGTCCGCCTGCGTCATCGCCTGGCGCACCAGCAGCTCGACGGTGGCGTCGTTCATCAGGTAGCCGCTCTCGTCGGGCAGGCCGTCCTGCCCGTGGCTGGTGTAGGGGTCCAGCGCCACGTCGGTTAGCACGCCCAGCTGCGGGAAGCGCGACTTCAGCGCCCGCACGGCCCGTGGAATCAGGCCGTTGGGGTTGAACGCTTCCGAGCCGTCCACGGTCTTCAGGTGGGGCTCGATGGCGGGGAACAGCGCGATGACCGGGATGCCAAGCTGGACGGCCTCGTCGGCAGTGCGCAGCAGCAGGTCCAGGCTCATGCGGGAGACGCCCGGCATCGACGCGATGGGGGTGGCCAGGTTCTCGCCCTCGTGCACGAACACCGGCAGGATCAGGTCGCTGGCTGACAGCGAATGCTCGCGCACGAGGGCGCGGGTGAAGGCATCGCGGCGCAGGCGGCGGGGGCGAGCGGCAGGGAAAGCGGCGGGAGTCAGGAGCGAGCGGGCCAAGGTGGAGTCCTCAAACTGCAGGGGCAGCGGCCCGGCGCGTGATGGACAACACATCCCGACATCACTTATTCGTGACGTCACCGCTCAAGCGCGCTAAACTAGTCTGCGAATGATAGCCGCAAGGTTGTTGTTCCCTGCTTTTCCTCCCTGAGCAGGAGCCTTAGCGTGATGACAGCGATAAGGCTTTGCGGCCCCGGCTTTTTAGCCGGGGCTTTTTTCTTTCTGGGCTGCCGCGAGCAAGTCGGCGTGGCCTCATCCCATCGGCAAGTCCGCCCGCTGGCGCAGCCGGCCTTGACTTGGGCCAGTCTGCTCGCTGCCCATAATGGCCGCCATGCTCTGGGTCAAAGCCTTTCACATCGTCTTCGTCGCCGCCTGGTTCGCCGGCCTGTTCTACCTGCCGCGGATCTTCGTGAATCTGGCCACGGTGCCGGCCGACAGCCATGCCGAGCGTGAGCGCCTGCTGCTGATGGCGCATCGCCTTCATCGCTTCAGCAGCATCCTGATGGGCGTGGCGCTGCTGCTGGGCCTGTGGGCGCTGTTCGGCTGGGGCGCCAGCCGCTTCGCCGGCAGCTACTGGCTGCACGTCAAGATGCTGCTGGTGGTGGCCGTGATCGGTTATCACCACATGAACCGCCGACTGCTGCGCAGCTTCGAGGAGCTGGCCAACCGTCGCAGCCATCGCTGGTTCCGCGTCTACAACGAGGTGTCGGTGCTGCTGTTCGCAGCCATCGTCGTGCTGGTGACGGTCAAGCCCTTCTGACCGTGCGCCACCGGCAGAGTTCCGCCACGTGGCTGCTGCTGGCCCATATCGGGCTCATCAGCTACGCCAGCCTGTACCCGTTCTGGCCGTGGCGCTGGCCGCCCGGCATGGACATGCCGTGGCTGTTCGGCCTGCGCTGGCCGCCGCAGTTCTATGCCTACGACCTGGAGGCCAACCTGATTGGCTACATCCCGCTGGGCCTGCTGGGCTTTGCGGCGGGGATGCGCTCGGGCTGGGGGCTGCGGGCCTCGCTGCTGTTCGGCTTGCTCCCCGGGCCGGTGGTGTCGTTCCTGATGGAGACGATGCAGTTCTTCCTGCCGGGGCGGGTGCCGTCGCTGTCGGACTGGGCATTGAACTCGGCCGGCAGCACGCTGGGCGTGCTGGCGGGTGTGCTGCTCAACGCCGTGGGCGGGCTGCGGCGCTGGGAGGACTTGCGTGACCACTGGTTCGGCGCCAGCAGCGCGCCAGCGCTGGCCCTGCTGGCGCTGTGGCCGTTGGCGCTGCTGTATCCGACGCCTTTGCCCTTCGGTCTCGGGCAATGGCTGCCCTGGTGGCGGGAGACGCTGCTGGACAGTCTCGAAGGTACGCCGTGGGCCTTGAATTGGGGGGAGTCGGTCGTCGTGGAGCGCGAGTTGCCGCCTGGGTTGCAGGCGCTGGCCATCGGGCTGGGGCTGGTCGCGCCTGTGCTGCTGATGGTGGTCGTGGCTCGGCCTGGCCCGCGCCGCCTGGTGTTGGCTGCCGGCGCGGTGTTCCTCGGCCTGGCCGGCACGGCGACGGCGACGGCGATGGCATTCGGGCCCGAGCACGCCTGGGCCTGGCTCAGCGAGGCCACGCGGCCGGGCGTGGGGCTGGGCATCGTGCTGTCGTTGCTGGCCTGCCTGCTGCCGTCCCGCGTGGCGGCAGCGTTGGGGCTGTTCGCGTTGTGCGCGCTGGTGGGCTTGATCAGTGTTGCGCCCAGCGACCCTTACCTGACCTTGAATCTGCAGGCCTGGGAGCATGGCCGCTTCGTCAACCTCTATGGTCTGACGCGCTGGGCGGCCTGGACGTGGCCGTTCGCGGCGCTCGTCTGGCTCGCGGCGCGGCTGGTCCAGAAATCGCGCTGAGCGAGAATCCGGGGCGATGAGCTACTACCAGCGCCACCTCTTCTTCTGCCTGAACCAGCGCGCCAACGGCGAGTCCAGTTGCGGCGACCACGATGCCCAGGGGGCTTTCGACCACTGCAAGGCCCGCGTGAAGCAGCTGGGCCTGGCGGGCAAGGGCGGCGTGCGCGTCAACAAGGCTGGCTGCCTGGACCGCTGTGCGGGCGGCCCCGTTGCCGTCGTCTACCCGGAGGCCGTCTGGTACTCGTGGGTGGATCAGAGCGACATCGACGAGATCGTCGAAAGCCATCTGCGCGACGGCAAGGTTGTCGAGCGCCTCGTGCTGCCGGACAGCGTCGGCCGATGAACGCGCAGACGGAAAAGCGCCTCGTCGCCGGCCCGGCCGGGCAGATCGAGGTCGCCATCGACCTGCCCGCTGGCGGCGCCACGCCGGTGGGCACCGCACTCATCTGCCACCCCAACCCGACGCAGGGCGGCACGATGGACAACAAGGTCGTGCAGACGCTGGCCCGCGCCTTCATCCAGCTCGGCTGGCGTGCGGTGCGCTTCAACTTCCGCGGCATCGGCAAGTCCGAGGGCGGCTGGGACGAAGGCCGCGGTGAGGTGGACGACGCGCTGGCCGTGCTGGCCGCCGTGCACACGCCGGGCGAGGCCTTCGTGCTGGCCGGCTTTTCCTTCGGCGGCTATGTGGCCTCGCGTGTCGCCCAGCGCGTCCAGACGCCGGCCCAGCGCCTCGTGCTCGTCGGCCCCGCCACCAGCCGCTTTGATACCGCCCCCGTGCCGGCCGACACCGTGGTCATCCACGGCGAGGTCGACGACGTTGTGCCACTCTCGTCCGTGCTCGACTGGGCGCGGCCGCAGAGCCTGCCGGTCACCGTCGTCCCCGGCGTGGGCCATTTCTTCCATGGGCAGCTGCCGCTGCTCAAGTCTCTTGTGGTGCGCGCGTTCGACCCCACCAAGGTCTGATCGCCGCCCTGAACCGATCCGATGAAACGATTGCTTGCTTCCTTCCTCACGACGCTGGTCGTGACCGCCCAGGCCCAGGCCCCGGTGTCTCCCGAGATCGCCGCGCGCAACTATGTGCTGATCGACCTGACGGCCCACAAGACCCTCGCCGAGCGCGAGGCCGACGTGCCGCAGGACCCTGCCTCGTTGACCAAGCTGATGACGGCCTACGTCGTCTTCGGTGCGCTGCGCGACAAGAAGCTGACGCTGGAGCAGCCGCTGCCCGTGTCCAAGCGGGCATGGGATGAACGCAAGGGCGATCCGTCGCTGATGTTCATTGACACGACGATGACGCCCAAGGTCGATGAGTTGCTGCGCGGCCTCATCATCCAGAGCGGCAACGACGCCGCCGTGGCGCTGGCCGAGGGTGTGGCCGGCACGGTCGAGAACTTCGTGCAGCTGATGAACCGCCAGGCCCAGGCCTGGGGCCTGAAGAACACCGAATTCAAGAACGTGACCGGCATGACCGAGCCGGGTCACAAGGCCAGCGCGCGCGAGATCGCCATCATCGCGGCCCACATCATCACGGACTTCCCCGAGTACTACAGCTACTACTCGCAGCGCGACTACACCTTCAACAAGATCCGCCAGGACAACCGCAACCTGCTGCTGCGCCGCGACCCCACCGTTGACGGCATGAAGACCGGCTACACCGATGCGGCCGGCTACTGCCTCGTGGCCAGTGCCAATCGCGACTTCCCCAACGGCAAGCGCCGCCTGCTCAGCGTCGTTATGGGCACGGCCTCCAAGGAGGCTCGCGCCAGCGAAAGCCAGAAGTTGCTGAACTGGGGCTACACCGCCTTCGATGCCGTCAAGATCTTCGATGCGGGCAAGGCCATCAAGACCGTGCCGGTCTGGAAGGGCGAGTCCAAGGAGGTCAAGCTGGGTGCTGCGGATGCGGTGTTCGTCACCGTGCCTCGCGGTGATGCCGGCAAGCTGCAGACCCAGGTCGAGCACACCGACCCGCTCGTGGCGCCGCTGAACAAGGGCCAGCGTGTGGGCACGCTACGCGTGACGACGACGGCCGGCACGCTGGTGGCCGAGGTGCCGCTGGTCGTCCAGGAGGCCGTGCCCGTGGCCGGCATCTTCGGCCGCGCCTTCGACTCCATCCGCCTGTGGATCAAGTGAGGCCCGCGCCATGAACCTGCCGCCCGACATCCCGCCCGAGCAGTCGCTCATCGAGTACCCGTCGCAGTTCCCGATCAAGGTGATGGGGGCTCACGTCGAAGGCTTCGTCGAGGCCATCACGCATGTGGCCCTGCAGTTCGACCCCGGCTTCGACGCCTCCACCATCGAGCACCGCCCGAGCAAGGGCGGCAACTACCTGGGGCTGACCATCACCGTCACCGCCACCAGCCGCGAGCAGCTCGACGAGCTGTACCGGACGCTGACGACGCATCCGATGGTCAAGGTGGTGCTGTAGAGCGCTGAGCCTTGAGCGCGCCGCTGGAAGTCACGGTCGGAGACATTCAGCGGCTTGCCGACGAGCCGCTGCGAGAGCTGATCAAGCGGCTTTGCTGTGCCGAGTTGTCGGACGCGGGGCTGCCCAGGTCGGCAGTCAGAGCGGGCGGCCATCAGGATGCGAGTGACGGTGGGATCGATGTTCGGGTCGATCTGGCGGGAGATCCCACCGGGTTGGACTTCATCCCCAGAGGCCAGACGGGGCTGCAAGCCAAGGCCGAGTCCATGCCGCCGTCCAAGGTGTCTGGCGAGATGCTGGATGGCGGCGTGCTCAAGCCTGCGATCCGTGAGCTGCTGACGCGTGGCGGTGCCTATGTGATCGTCAGCGCCAAGGACTCCTGCACGGAAAAGATGCTGGCACAGCGCGTTGCTGCCATGCGCAAGGTCGTCGGCGACGCGGGGCTACCTGCCGATGTGGCGCTGGACTTCTTCGGCGCCGACCGCATCGCCGATTGGACGAACCAGCATCCAGGCGTGGCCTTGTGGCTGCGAGAGCACCTGGACGGCCCGTCGCATGGGTGGCGTGGGTACGGCACCTGGGCTGCAGCAGGTGCCGCAGAAGGCTTTCTTGTTGACGCGCAGCCTCGGGTCGATGCGCCGGGCCAGCAAGGAACTCGGCAGCTGAGCATCGCGCAGACCCTGGTGGAACTGCGCGCCAAGCTGCGCGAGCCAGGCAAGGCGATCCGCCTTGTCGGCCTCTCGGGCACGGGAAAAACCCGGCTGGTTCAGGCCTTGTTCGAGGCCGGCCTCGACGGAGATCCATTGCCGGCGCACCTCGCCATCTATGCCGATGCGGGCGAAGCCCTGCAGCCGCCGCCGGTCGAGATGCTGCGCCGGCTGGCCACGCAGGCACGCCCGGTGGTGCTGGTGATCGACAACTGCAACCCGGAAACCCATCGTGCGCTGCAGACGGCCCTGTCCAACCGATCCGGCCGGGTCGCTCTGCTCACCGTCGAGTACGACATCGACAGCGGTGAGGCCGAGGAAGCCGATGTCTACCGCCTCGGCGTCACCACACCCGAACTGCTGGATCGTCTGCTGGCCCAGCGCGAGCCCGCGCTGGGCTCCGGCGTCCGGCAGCAGATCGTCAGCCTCTCCGAAGGCAATCTGCGCATCGCCCTGGCGTTGGCCAGCGCCGCCCGCCGGACGGGGCGATTGCATGGCCTGAGCGATGCAGACCTGTTTCAGCGGCTGTTCTGGCAGCGGCGGCAGCCAGACCCGGCCCTTGAGCATGCCGCTCGGGTGCTGGCCCTGGTCTATTCCTGCAAGGCCGAGGAGTCCGATGTCCCAGAAGCAGACCAGGAATTCACTCGCATGGCTCGACTGGCTGGCTGCTCTGCTGCCGAGCTGCGACGCCACCTTGGCACCTTGCGGCAACGAGGGCTCGCCCAGCAGCGAGGGCCTTGGCGGGCCATCCTGCCGCACGCCCTGGCCAACCACCTGGCCGTGCGCGGGTTGCAGGCGGTCTCTGCCGATGACCTGTGGCGAGAGTTGCGGCAGCACGCGCGCCTGTCGCTGTCGTTCGCGCGGCGGTTGTCGGCGCTGCATGACAGTCTCGAAGCGCAGGTGCTTGTGGAGCGCTGGTTCCGCGAGGCGCCGGGTATGGCGATCTTCAACGAACACTCGATGCAGGGCCGTGAGGTCGTTCAGCTGCTGGCGCCGGTGCGGCCTGACCTCGCACTGGCCAGGCTGGAACAACTGACAGACACCGAGGGCCAGGGTCTGCTGGGCGAGCGGCATGTGTTCTACCGGGATGGTGCGGTGTGGCTGGCGGGCCAACTGGCTTATCTGGCCGCAGACTTCGCCAGGGCCGCCGAAGTGCTGGTCAGGCTGGCGATATACGAGAGCAGCGGCAGCAAGGGTGGCGGGGCCAGCATGTCACGCCCGCTGGAACGCTTGTTCCGGCCGGTGATGTCTGGCACCGAGGCCGACGCCGGGCAGCGCTTGGCCTTGCTCACATCGCTGCTGGACTCGAGGGACGCGCGGCGCCAGCGCCTCGCGCTGGTCGCATTGCAAACCATGCTGGCCGTGAACTGGAGTGGTTCAGTGCCCGAGACGTTCGGGGCACGAGTGCGTGGTGACGGTTGGCGGCCGATGTCGAGTGGCGATTGGGAGGTCTGGTACGGCGGGCTGATGCAGTTCGTAGCCGAGCGGCTGCGTGCGGGGCATGTCTTGGCATTGGACATGGCCGGTCTGGTCTCAGAGGCTGCCGTTCGTCTGGCCTGGGAGCCCGCAGTCCTGCCGGCGCTGGAGCGGTTCGCGGAAGCACTGGCGCCTCTGCCGGCGGCGCCGTGCTTGTGGCGCTGCCTTGCTGCGGCGCTGATTTGGCCGCCCAACTTGGCTGCCGGTGTGGACCCGGTCCTGTGTGCTCGGCTGGAGAGGCTGGAGTCTCGACTGCGCCCGCAATCTCTTGAAGATCGCATCGAGGCGCTTGTCTACGTCGAGCCCCACGGCAGGGTCGATCTGCTGTCACTGGAGCAAATGCAATCGCATCGCTCAGGCGCCGCGCCTGTGTCCCGGCACTACGACCAGATGCTGGCCGATGTCGGCGCCGAGCTTGCTTTGCGCCTGCACGAGCCCGCCCTGCTGCATCGCCTGATCGATAGCTTCTCGCCGGGCTACACGCCGCTGCTGGGCCGCCGAGTTGCCGAGTGCGCCGTTGATCTCGCGGGTGGCTGGGCCGTTCTCATCCGCCGTTATGCCTCCGCCTCGCAGGAGTCGCGAGACGCGGGATTCGTCCTTGGGTTCTTCGACGGGCTGAGGGCGCGTGACCCAGCGATGGCCGAACGGTTGCTGGACGCCTGCGCTGCCGAGCCTTCGCTCGCTGAATTGGGCGTCGAACTGCACACGCGCCAGCCGGTCGATGAGGCAGGCGCGATGCGACTGACGACGCTCGCCAGACGCGGTCAGGTACCGGCCGCCAAGTCAGACGCGGTCAGGTACCGGCCGCCAAGTTCGGATGGCGGCAATTTGGCGGGCCGCTGGATGGGATTTCCTCGGCAACCCACGCCAAGCTGTTGCGGGCCATCAAGGATCTGCCCAAAGGCCTCGAGGTGGCCATCAACCTTCACCGCATGCGCTTGCATGGCCTGGGTGAAAGAGCGCGCGAGGATGGCCAAGCCTGCCAGCTTTGTGTGTCCTTGCTGATGGCTGTGGACGAGTGCTTCCAGACCGATGAGGCTTGGCCGCACGTGGATGACCTGGCCGAACTTGCGCTGGCGAGTGCAGAGGGCGAGGCGGTCGCCATTCATCTGTGCAAGGTGCTCACGCATCGCGAGCGAGGCCAGCACTGGCCGCTGAGCTACGCGGCCGACCGTCTGTTGCGCCGCGTCTTTGGTGCCCATGGCGCCGTGGCCTTGGAGGCGTTCTACCAGGCCTACATGGGCCGGCGGTTGGATGCGCTCTCGCAGCTGAGCGTTGATGCCGAACATCCCGTGCGCCTGGTGCCTGTCGACACGCTGCTGGATTGGGTTCGCGTGGAGCCGCTTGGGCGAGGGCCTTGGGTGGCGGGAATGATCGATGCCTTCGATGGGATAGGCCTATCGGAGACAGCGCTGGCACTCTTGCAGATGGCGCCAGATCGAGCAGCGGTGCTGGAGGGCTTCGAACGAGCTGTTCACTCGACCTACATTTGCGGCAGCTTTCAGGAAGCCTCCGCTCTGCGCCTGCTGGCGCTGGAGTCGTTGACGACCGACGCTGCGGCGGATGTTGCCGAATGGGCCAGGAAGCACGTTGAATGTATCCAGGAGTTCGTCGCCTGCTGGCAACGCCAGGCTCGGGATCGCGATCAGAGCTTCGAGTGATTCAGCTCGATTTGTCCATCGCCTTGACCTTGGCCCGGGCTGCCACATCGCCATTCTTCGCCGCCGTATCAAACCAATAACGCGCCAGCCGCTCGTCGGCAGCCACGCCCAGCCCGGTCTCGAACATCGACGCGATGAGGTATTGCGCGCCGACGTCGCCGGCGGTGGCGGCAGCCAGATACCAGCGGTGCGCCTGGGCCATGTCCAGCGGCCGGCCGCGGCCCAGATAGAAGCAGGTGCCCGCGGCCAATGCGCCGTCGCCGTTGCCGTGTTCGGCAGCGCGCTCGAACCAGTCGCAGGCGGCCGTCTTGTCGAGCGGGCCGTGGCGGCCCTGCTCGATCATTTCGCCCAGCGCGTTCTCGGCCAGCGCCAGGTGTTGTGCGGCGGCGCGTTGCAGCCAACGCCAGGCCTGGGCGTCGCTGGCACCGGGCAGCTCACGGCGCAGATGCATCATGGCCAGGTTGAACTGGCCCAGCGGTTCGCCGCGCTGGGCCGAGGCGGTGAAACCCCGAGCGGCTGCGGCCAGGCGGCCCGCGTCGTAGGCCGCGAGGGCGTCGTCCAGCGGTGCAGCCCGGGCGAGGGACGACACGAGTAGCAGGGTGAGCAGTTGCTTCTTCATCGCAGCGAGTCGGCTCAGGACCGGCGGGGCTTACCGCGCCTGCCTATGATGCCGCCATGATCGTCAAGTCCCTCGGGCGGGTCGAGTACCTGCCCACGCTGGAGGCCATGCGGGCCTTCACGGCGGCGCGCCATGCAGACACGCCGGACGAGCTCTGGCTCTGCGAGCACCCGCCCACGTTCACCCAAGGCATCGCCGGCAAGCCGGAGCACCTGCTGCTGCCCGGTGACATCCCGGTCGTGCCCACCGAGCGCGGCGGCCAGGTCACATACCACGGCCCCGGCCAGGTCACGGCCTACCCGCTGATCGACCTGCGGCGCCAGGGCATCTTCGTCAAGGAATACGTGTTCCGGCTGGAGACGGCGCTGATCCAGGTGCTGGACAGCTACGGCGTGACCGGCCTGCGCGTGGCCAGCGCGCCGGGCATCTACGTGCGCCCGGCCGACCCCGGTGGCCACGCGGCGCTGACCGGGCCGACCGACCCGAACCGCCTGTTCGATGGCCTGGCGAAGATCGCCGCCTTGGGCATCAAGGTCAGCCGGCATTGCACCTACCATGGCCTGGCGCTGAACGTCGCGATGGACCTGGAACCCTTCCAGCGCATCAACCCCTGCGGCTACCAGGGCCTGGAAACCACTTCCCTCGATAAAATCGGGGTTTTCACCGACTGGCCCACGGCGGCCGGCCGGCTCGCCGAGCGGCTCTCGGCCCAATTTGAAGTCTCGACGCCTTGACCATGTCCGACACGACCACCTACGACCCGTCGATCAAGCAAAAAGCCGAGGCCAAGACCTCGCGCATCCCGATCAAGATCGTGCCGGCCGAGGTGCTGAAGAAGCCCGACTGGATCCGCGTCAAGGCCGGCTCGCCGTCGACCCGCTTCTACGAGATCAAGCAGATCCTGCGCGAGCACAAGCTGCACACGGTCTGCGAGGAAGCCAGCTGCCCCAACATCGGTGAGTGCTTCGGCAAGGGCACGGCCACGTTCATGATCATGGGCGACAAGTGCACGCGCCGCTGCCCGTTCTGCGACGTGGGCCATGGCCGGCCCGACCCGCTGGACGTGAACGAGCCCGAGAACCTGGCCAAGACGATTGCTGCG
Source organism: Pelomonas nitida (assembly GCF_043555975.1). Lineage (NCBI taxonomy): Bacteria > Pseudomonadati > Pseudomonadota > Betaproteobacteria > Burkholderiales > Sphaerotilaceae > Roseateles > Pelomonas nitida. The sequence goes on from NZ_JBIGIA010000013.1 coordinate 136,644, forward strand.
CTGAAGCTCAAGTACGTCGTCATCACCAGCGTGGACCGCGACGACCTGAAGGATGGCGGCGCGGCTCACTTCGCCGAGTGCATCACCAAGACGCGCGAGCTGTCACCGGCGACGCAGATCGAGGTGCTGGTGCCCGACTTCCGCGGCCGCGCCGATCGCGCGCTGAACATCCTGAAGGCCGCGCCGCCGGACGTGATGAACCACAACCTCGAAACGGCGCCGCGCCTCTACAAGGAAGCGCGTCCGGGCTCGGACTACGAGTTCAGCCTGAACCTGCTGAAGCGCTTCAAGGAAGAAGTGCCGGGCGTGCCGACCAAGAGCGGCATCATGGTGGGCCTGGGCGAGACCGATGACGAGATCCGCCAGGTCATGCGCGACATGCGCGCGCACAACATCGACATGATCACCATCGGCCAGTACCTGGCCCCGTCGGGCCACCACCTGCCGGTGCGCCGCTACGTGACGCCGGATCAGTTCAAGCAGTTCGAGAAGGAAGCCTACGAGCTGGGCTTCACGCATGCGGCCGTCGGCGCGATGGTGCGCTCCAGCTACCACGCCGACCAGCAGGCCCACGGCGTGCTGAACGCGGCTGCTCCGGCCGCCTGAAACCGGCGCGCCGCCGGCCGGGGTTCAGGCCTCGGCCAGCAACTTCTCGATCAGGCCGTGCAGCGCGGCGAAGTCCGGTTCGCCGACGTAGCGCTTGACGATCTCGCCGCGCTTGTTGATCAGGAAGGTCGTCGGCGTCATCTGCACCTTGCCGAAGGCGTTCGCCACCGCGCCGGTGTTATCGATGGCCACGCCGAACGGCAGCCCGCGCGACTCGGCGAAGCGCGACACGAAGGCCGGCGGGTCGTAGCTCATCGCCACGGCCAGCGTGTCGAAACCCCGGCCCTTGAACTTGTTGTGCGTGGCGATGACCTGCGGCATTTCCTTGACGCAGGTGGCGCAGCTGGTGGCCCAGAAGTTCACCAGCATGACCTTGCCGGCCCATTGCCGGGAGTTGGCTTGCTCGCCGTTCAGCAGCACGTAGCCGACCTCGGGGGCGGCATCGCGGGCGCAGCCGGCGAGGGTGCAACAGGCCAGGGCGAGGGCGGCGAGGGCTCGGCGGTTCAGCATGGGGCCCATTCTAGGGAGCCGGTCAATTCCTGCCGGCGAGGTCGAGCATCCGCAGCCCGCCATGCGAGGCCGCACTCAGGCGATGACGCCGGCAGCCAGCCAGGCGTCGATCTGCACATCGGCGCAGCCGGCCTCGCGCAGCAGCTCGCGGCTGTGCTGGCCCAGCAGCGGCGGCGCCTGCCGGTATTGCACCGGGGTGGCCGAGAGCTTCATGGGGCTGCCGACCAGCCGCAGCGACGGCGTCAGTGGGTGGGGCAGGTCGACGACGGCGCCGCGCGCCTGGGCCTGCGGGTCGGCGAGCGCCTCGCCGATGGAGTTGATCGAGCCGCAGGGCACCTTGGCCGCTTCCAGCGCGGCCAGCCATTCGGCCCTGGGCCGCTGGCGGATGGCCTCGGCCAGCTGCGGCACCAGCAGCTCGCGGTGGCGCACGCGCTCGGCGTTGGTGGCAAAGCGCGCGTCGGCCGCCCAGTCGGGGCGGCCGGCCACATCGCAGAACTTGGCGAACTGCCGGTCGTTGCCGACGGCGAGGATCAGGTGGCCGTCACGGGCCTCGAACACCTGGTAGGGCACGATGTTCTGATGGGCGTTGCCCATGCGGCCGGGCACCTTGCCGCTGCACAGGTAGTTGCTGCCCAGGTTGGCCAGCATGGCGAGCTGGGTGTCGAGCAGCGCCATGTCGATGACCTGGCCTTGCCCGGTGGCGTCGCGGTGGCGCAGCGCGGCCAGGATGGCGACGGTGGCGTACATGCCGGTGAACAGGTCGGCCACGGCCACGCCCACCTTCTGCGGGCCGCCGCCCGGCTGGTCGTCGCGCTCGCCGGTCACGCTCATCAGCCCGCCCATGCCTTGCACGGCGTAGTCGTAGCCGGCGCGGTCGGCGTAGGGGCCGGTCTGGCCGAAGCCGGTGATGGAGCAGATGACCAGGCCCGGGTGCTCGGCCAGCAGGCTTTGGGCGTCCAGCCCGTAGCGGGCCAGGTCGCCGACCTTGAAGTTCTCCACCAGCACGTCCACCTGGCCTGCGAGCTTGCGCACGATGGCCTGGCCCTCGGGCGTGGACAGGTCCACGGCCAGCGAGCGCTTGTTGCGGTTGGCGCCGAGGAAGTAGGCGGCCTCGGAGGTGTCCTGGCCGTCGGCGTCTTTCAGGTAGGGCGGGCCCCAGGCGCGGGTGTCGTCGCCGCTGCCGGGGCGCTCGATCTTGATGACGTCGGCCCCCAGGTCGGCCAGCGTCTGCGTGCACCAGGGGCCGGCCAGCACGCGGGAGAGGTCCAGCACGCGCACGCCGGCCAGGGCTTGAGGGGAGCTCGTTGCTTGCATGGCGGGATTGTCGTGGCGCGCTACCGATAATTCGGCCATGCGGAGCTTGCTTCCTGTCGGATTTGCGCTGGGGTTGGCCGGCCTGTGCGCCTGCCAGCCAGCGCTGAACTGGCGCGAGGTGCGCCCGACGGGGGCAGGTGCGGTGGCGCTGTTCCCGTGCAAGCCGGAAGTCGACCAGCGGCCTGGCATGGGCCTGGCGCAATGCGAGGCCGCCGGGCGGCGCTTTTCGCTCGCGTGGGCCGACACGCCCGACGCCAGCCAGACCGGCGCCGCACTCCAGGCGATGTCGCAGGCGCTGGCCGCCAAGCTCGGCCAGGCGCTGCCGGCGGCCCAGCCGCTGCAGGTGCGCGGCATGACGCCGCTGCCGCAGGCCGCGCAGTACCGGCTCGACGCGCCGGCGGGCGTCCATCGGCTGGCGGTGTTCGCGCACGGCGGGCGGGTCTATCAGGCGCTGGTGTCGGGCAGCCCTGACGAGGCTTCGGCCTGGGACAGCTTCGTCGCGGGCCTGGGCGTCGAGGCCGCCCGCTGAAGCGGCGCTGGCCTGGCGCACGCTGACGGGCGCCGCAGAGGACCGGCGCCGCGTTGCCCTAACATCCTGCCCATGCCGCAACTGCTCGTCATCGCCCACGCCCCGCTCGCTTCTGCGTTGCGGCAGGTGGCCGAGCACACCTTCCCGGACTGCGCCCCCACCCTGACGGTGCTGGATGTGATGCCGGGGCAGTGCCCGGAGGATGTCGAGGCCGCAGCGCGCGCGCTGATGGCGCAGTCCGGTGCGGCGTCGTCCCCATGGCTGGTGCTGACCGACGTGTTCGGCGCCACGCCTTGCAACGGCGCCCAGCGCCTGGCCGGCGAGCAGGTGCAGGTGATCGCCGGTGTCAGCGTCCCCATGCTGTGGCGCACGCTCTGCTATGCCAGCCAGAAGTCCCTGACCGAGCTGGCCCGGCGCGCCGTCCAAGGTGCGGCCGCCGGTGTTGTCGCCACGCCTCCCTTGCCGCCCGAAGAATGATCACTTCCACCATCACCATCAGCAACAAGCTGGGTCTTCATGCACGCGCCTCTGCCAAGCTGACCAAGCTGGCCGGCAGCTTCAAGTGCGATGTCTACATGAGCCGCAACGGCCGCCGCGTGAATGCCAAGAGCATCATGGGCGTCATGATGTTGGCCGCCGGCATCGGCTCCACGATCGAGCTGGAAACCGACGGCGAGGACGAGCAGGCCGCGCAGGAAGCGATCACGGCCCTCGTCGACGACAAGTTCGGCGAAGGGCAGTGATCAGCCGCCCGGCCGCCGCGCTCAACCGCCGTGACGGCGGAAGCGTGCCGGCAGGTCGGCGGTGCGCAGCAGCAGCGGCAGGTCGGCCGTGTTGAAGTCGGGGTCCCAGGCCGGCTCGCCCATGAGTTTGGCGCCGCAACGCAGATAGCCGCGGATCAGCGCCGGCGGCTCGACCTGCAAGTCCTGGCGCAGGTGCTCGACGGGCAGCGGCAGGCGCGGCCGCACACGGCAGTCGATGGGCGCGAGGTGCGTCGCGGCGAGCTGCTTCCAGAGGCTGGCCGCGAAATGCCCGCCGTCACGCATGCTGACGCTGGCGCAGCCGATGACGGTGTCCAGCCCGTTGCGGGCCAGGAACTCGGCCAGTGCGCCCCACAACGACAGGATGGCGCCGCCGCTGCGGTGATCGGCATGCACGCAGGAGCGGCCGATCTCCGCCACGCGCGGGCGCAGCGAGCGCAGCCGGGTCAGGTCGAATTCGGTGTCGCTGTACAAGCCGCCCGCACGCTTGGCGGCGGCGGGCGTGAGCACGCGATAGGTGCCGACGACCGGGCCCGGTTCGCCGTCTTCGGCGTCGGCGCGCACGAGCACATGCTCGCAGTAGGCGTCGAACAGATCGATGTCCAGGCCGGCCGGGGCCTGCTTGGGCGTGGGCAGGCGCGCGCCCATCTCCACGGCGAACACCTGGTAGCGCAAGGCTTGGGCCTCGCGCACCTCGGACTCGCTCTTGGCCCAGCTGACGCTCAGGCGCGGGGCTGCTGCGCGCTGCGGGCGCTGCAGGACGGGGGCATGCGACAGCGCATGCGTGACGATGGGGCTTCTGTTCATGACCCGTCATGCTGGTCGGGCGGTTTGACGGGGCGGTGAACCTCTCATGAAAAAACCGTGACGCGCGGCACCCCTGTGAGCGGCTACATTGGCTGCTCAATCTGCGGAGTGCGCTGATGAGTTTCCAGGTGTTCGGCATCGCGGTCTCGCGCGGCGTTGCCATCGGTCGTGCGGTGCTGGTGGCGTCCAGCCGCGTCGATGTCGCCCACTACTTCGTGGCGCCCGATCAGATCCAGGCCGAGATCGCGCGCCTGCTGCGGGGCCGCGATGCCGTCGTGCAGGAACTGCAGACGCTCAAGGATGAACTGCCCGACGACGCGCCACATGAACTTGCGGCGCTGCTGGATGTGCACCTGATGCTGCTGCATGACGATGCGCTGACAGGAAGCGCCAGCCAGTGGATCGTCGACCGGCACTACAACGCGGAGTGGGCGCTGTCCGCGCAGCTCGAAGTGCTGGCGCGGCAGTTCGACGAGATGGAAGACGACTACCTGCGCGAGCGCAAGGCGGATCTCGAGCAGGTCGTCGAACGCGTGCTGGGCGCGCTGGCGCAGGCGCAAGGCGACGCGCCCGCGCCGGTCACGCCGCGCGACTTCGCCGGTGAGGACCCGTTGCTGCTGGTGGCGGCCGACATCTCGCCGGCCGACATGATCCAGTTCAAGCGCAGCGTCTTCCGCGGCTTCATCACCGACATCGGCGGCAAGACCTCGCACACGGCCATCGTCGCGCGCAGCATGGACATCCCGGCCGTCGTCGGCACGCGGGAGGCGTCGCGCCTGATCATGCAGGACGACTGGGTCATCATCGACGGCGACGCCGGCACGGTCATCGTGAACCCGTCGCCCATCGTGCTGGAGGAGTACCGCTTCCGCCAGCGCCAGAGTGAACTGGAGCGGGCAAGGCTGGCCCGCCTGCGGCACACGCCGGCCGTGACGCTGGACGGCGAGCACATCGAGTTGCACGCCAACATCGAAATGCCGGCCGATGCGGAAGCGGCAGTGACAGCGGGCGCCACGGGTGTCGGTCTGTTCCGCACCGAGTTCCTGTTCATGAACCGTGAGGGCGAGCTCCCCAGCGAGGACGAACAGTTCCGCGCGTACAAGGCGGCCGTCGAAGCGATGAAGGGCATGCCCGTCACGATCCGCACCGTCGACGTGGGCGCCGACAAGCCGCTCGATCGACTGACGGTCAACGAGTTGCGGCATGAGCACGTGCTCAATCCCGCCATGGGGCTGCGCGCCATTCGCTGGAGTCTGGCGGAACCCAGCATGTTCCGTCAGCAATTGCGGGCCATCTATCGCGCCAGTGCGTTCGGCAAGGTCCGCCTGTTGGTGCCCATGGTCGCGCACCTCAGCGAGGTGAAGCAGATCATCGAGACCCTCCGCAAAGTGCAACAGCAGCTGACGGATGCGGGCAATGCGTTCACCCATGTGGAGCTGGGGGTGATGATCGAAATTCCCGCCGCCGCCGTCATGCTGCCGATGTTGCTGCGCCATGTGGACTTCGTGTCCATCGGCACGAACGACCTCATCCAATACACCTTGGCCATCGACCGAGCCGATGAGGCGGTCGCCCATCTCTATGACCCATGGCACCCGGCGGTGCTTCAGCTGATTTCGCAGTCCATCGCTCAAGCGCGCGCGGCGGGCAAGGGGGTCAGCGTTTGTGGCGAAATGGCGGGCGATCCCGATTTCACGGAGCTGCTGCTGGCCATGGGGCTGCGCAGCTTTTCCATGCATCCGTCCCAGATACCGGCGGTCAAGCAGCGGCTGCTGCGTTCTGACACCCAACGTCTGGCGGGTGCCTTGCCTCGCCTGCTGGCGAGCGAAGACCCGCGTGCCGTCGCCGACAAGGAGTTGGCTTTGACGAAGAGCGGTCCGGGCGCCGTTCATTGAGCCCTCGCGCCCTGGGCTGCGCAGGCGACACCGCTCTTATATAGAAGCACCCCCGGGGCGGGCTTGGCGAACCTCGGGAGCGGGAATGCGCTGCAACCGAAGAAAAGTCGACCGACTTCTTGCCTCCCCCGAAATTCCTGTGCTACAGTCGTTGGCTTCGCTGATGACAGCGCTGAGTTGAAAGACGCAGCGAGACGTTGGTGAGGGGTGAGGCAGAAATGCCTTGCTGGCGGATTTGAGTCGCCGAGTGCTTGAAAGAGTTCAAAAAGAATTTTTCAAAAGTACTTGACGATGCTGCGAAAGCAGATCAAAATCTCGCCTCTTTGCTGCTGACAACAAACGCAATGCGGATGTGATTGGCGGTAAAGGCAGAGTTGAAAAGCGTTGAGAAAATAAATTTTCAAAAACGCTTGACAGCGATGCAAACGGCGAATTAGAATCTCGCCTCTTCGCTGCAAACGATAAGTAGTTTGCAGCGACGCAAAGTGAAGAGTAAGTGCTCTGAGTTTTGCGATGTTCTTTAATAATTAACAGCCGATAAGCGTGGGCGTTTGAGGCGAAGTGATGTTATCAGGTGACTGATGACGGTCCTTCGGACTTTAAACGCTCACGGAAATAGATTTGAATCATGCAAATGGTTTAAGTCGATTCCGTTGAGAATTCAAGATCGAACTGTAGAGTTTGATCCTGGCTCAGA
>NZ_JBIGIA010000014.1:0-129291 GCF_043555975.1 Pelomonas nitida
GCACGGCCTCCTGCTTGAACTCCATCGTGTAGCGCGCCCTCGGCGCCGCCTTCGGCTTCGTCATTCCCACTCTCCTTGCTTGCATTGAATCACTCAGCAAGGGAGACGGTTTTCGGGGGCAAGGTCACTTCCAGGCGTTCCCCCTGGGCCGCCGGGGCAACACGCCCTCGGGCGTCGCTGCGCGACAGGTGTGGCGTGCTGCGCACGCGGGGTTGGAGTGCGCGGCCCTCCCGTGCGAGGAGACCGCGGGCCTGTTTCCTTCACGCTGCGCGTGAACGGGCCCGCTTGGCGAACTGGCCGGTGCTGATCGGCTGCGCTTCGCGCGGGTCCGTCCAGATCGCCACTCCTCGCACCCGCCATACCCGTTGCCGGGCCGCGCTGAAGTGATCACAGCGGCTCGACCGTCGCGCCAGTCGCTGCGCTTGGTGTCACGCCAGTCGCAGAGCCGCCGCTGCTCAGGGGCTCGGGGCGTCTTCGTTGCACCCGCTGCGCCAGGCGAGCTGGCACATCGTCTGCGGCACTGCGACGCCCGGTGGGGCAGCCTGTGCGCTGGTCGTCCCACCGCGCTCCCCCCACAACCCCCGCACTTGGGTGAGGGGGACTTGTGGGGGGATCTTCTAGCGGTGGGCCGGGAAACCGGCGCACTGCTTCGGCTGCGTGAACTCCAACATCCATCCCCAACCCCTTCCCGCTGGAAGGGGCCATGCCCACCCCCCGCCCGCCCGTGGGCGGGTGCGAGGAGTCCAAGCGAGAGGATCAGTTGTCAGGGCTTTCAGAACGGGGCCCGGCTGGTCTGTCTCGTGAAGGAGATTGGTCATGGCCAACGTTCAAGTCATCCAGCGCAACGCGCATCTGGCGGGGCCGGTGCGCATCGAGTTCGTCGAGGGCCGCGAAGGCCGCATCGCGAAGGGCGTGCTGACGGCAATCAGCAATTCCGTGCGCGGTTCGGGCGACAACCGCGAGCAGCAGGCGACTGCCATCCAGTGGACGCTGTGGGGTGCGCAGGCGGAGAACGCTGCCGCCTACCTGGGTCGGGGTTCGCACGTGAACATCGTCGGCCGCGTGAAGAACAACAACTTCGAGAAGGACGGCGAGACCGTATACGGCATGGACTTCACGGTCGAGGAGATCGACTACCTGGACAGCCGGGCCGAAGCCCAGGCGCGTCGCAGTGGCCCCGATGGCTTGGGCCGTCCCGGCGCTGAACGCCAAGCGGCGCATGCCGATGCCTGACCCCTCGGGCGGGCAGGGCAGTAGCCGTCGCCCGCCTTCGAACTCTCTCAACGATCGAAGGAATCCATCATGTACTCGACACATCCCACGCTCGCGACTCGCTTCGGCGGCCGTTCCACCAACGTCATCCGTAGCGATGCGCCGCTGAGCGAAGACCAGATGCGCGCGGCAGCGCCGTCCATCTTTGCGGAGGGCAAGCACGCCAGCCGTTCCGACCGCTACACCTACATCCCCACCATCGACGTGCTGCGCGGCCTGCGCAAAGAAGGATTCGAGCCGTTCATGGTCGCCCAGGGCTCCAGCCGCATTGAGGGCAAGACCGAGTTCACCAAGCACATGATCCGCATGCGCCATGCGGGCCAGGTGCAGACCAAGCCCGAGGCGAACGAGATCATCCTCATCAACAGCCACGATGGCGCCAGCTCGTACCAGATGCTGGCAGGCATGTTCCGGTTCGTCTGCTGCAACGGCCTGGTCGTGGGCAACGTGGTGGATGACATCCGCATCCCGCACAAGGGCAACATCCAGGGCGAGGTCATCGAAGGCGCCTTCAGGGTGCTCGACGAGTTCGAGGCCGTCGAGCAGCACGCCGAGGCGATGAAGTGCCTGCAGTTGGAGCAGCCCGAAGAGATCGCCTTCGCGACGGCCGCACTGGCATTGCGGTTCGGCGAGCAGGTCGTCGAAGAGACGGGCGGGCACCGGCCGGCGCCGGTCACGGCCCAGCAGCTGATCCAGGCACGCCGACCCGAGGACATCGGACACAGCCTGTGGACCACGTTCCAGCGCGTTCAGGAGAACGTGATTCGTGGCGGTCAGCCAGGTCGCAGCGCGCAGGGCAAGCGCCTGCACACCCGTCCGGTTGGGAGCATCGACCGTGGTGTCAGCCTGAACCGCGCGCTTTGGATGCTGGCCGAGGAGATGCGCAAGCTGAAGGCTTGAGCAGCTCGTTCATGCGCTGGATTCGAGCGTGAATCCAGCGTCACCGCGGGGCGCTGCCGGCTTGACCATCGCCAGACGCCGGGCCCGTCCCGCGCCAACCCAGAAGGAGATCACCATGGGTGCTTCGACCTTGGAAATCCTGGCCAGCTACACCGAGCGTGCGCAGCAGGCCACCCACGCGGGCGGGCAAGCCTTCGCCCGTCTGCTCAAGCATGCCGAGAGTGGTGACAGCGGCCAGCAACGCCGCGCTGCACTGTTCGTGGCTGCGACCTTCAACGGCCGCGTCCATCCCTTCGACCTCTTCGAGTTGCGTGCCGTCGATGTCGAGATCAGCGACGCAATGCTCACCTGTCTCGACGCCTTGCGCTGGGGGCGGTCGGACCTGTATCGCCTCGTCCCCAATGGCGAACAGCGCGTGCGCGCCGTGATTCGCCAGTGGGGCCTCGGTGCGGTTCGTGATTGAGAACCAAGGGGCGCGGCCTGCGCCCCTGCCTGGCGCGATGAGCCGTTGCATCGCAAATGCGCTACAACTGCGTCATGAAGACCGCAAGCATTCCGTCCGTGCGCGTGGAGCCCGAACTCCGTGCAGAGGTGGAGTCCATGCTGGGCGAGGGCGAGACCCTGTCCGAGTTCGTCGAGACCTCCATCCGCGAGAAGGTCGAACGCCGGCGGGTCCAAGAGGAGTTCATCGCGCGTGGACTGCGTTCCCGCGACCAAGCCCGACAAACGGGCGACTATGTGGACGCCGACGTGGTGCTGGCCAACCTGCAGCGCAAGCTGGACGCCGCGCGCAGCCAGGTCGCGAAGAAGCGCAAGTGAGCTACCGCGTCCGGCTGACGCGTGATGCCGCGCCCGACGTCGAGCGGCTGTTCGACTTCGTGCTGGAGCGCGAACTCACCCGCGATGGCGGCGACCTGGAGGTGGCCCAAGACGCCATCCACGCGATCCGGGCCGGCATGGCGACGCTGAAGACATCACCCTTCACCTGCCGCAAGGCGGGCCGCAGCCCGTTCCTGCGCGAACTGGTCATCCCCTTCAGTCGGTCCGGCTATGTCGCGCTGTTCGAGGTGCAGGACAGCGAGACGGTCACCGTGATGGCCGTGCGACATCAGCTTGAAGACGACTACCACTGATAGCGCTGTTGCATCGGGTGAGGGCGATGGCGGTTGCAGCTCCGGCGGCCTGGCTGCCTGCGTAGCTGGTTCTGACCTCGAATGAGTGGCTGTTCTGCAGCGTTTGCAGCCGGCCGGCACCGTTCGACGGGCGTCCGGTGGCGGCCTCATCGCGGTCATTGGGACGCAGTCGAGGCGGGTGCCCACGCACAAGCTCCGGCGGCGCACGAACTCACCTGGCCCTGCATTGCACAGTGCGGCTACTCTCCGATGACGAGGGCCGCCAGTTTGCAAACGGCTGAATGCAAAAGGCCGGCGCATCGCGCCGGCCCTGGTCTCAGTTCAGTGAAACCTTACAGGCAGCACAGCAACTGCTGGATGCAGCAGGCGATGTCGCCGCAGCACGCTTGAGCAGCGAAGGCAGCGGCAGAGCCGCCCAGCAGCGCGACAGCCGCGCCGATCTTGATGAGATTGGATTTCATGGATGTCCTTTCGATGGTTGATGAATGCTTGAAGCAGGCATCAACCTAATCGGGAGGCGTCCAAGGTTTGCGCCGTGAACCAGCATCGAACTCGATTTGAATCGATTGCCAATGCGGCTCCTCGACAACGGGCGACGCAGCTTGCTCCGGCACTGGCGCCGGTTGGGGGGGGGGCGCACAGGTCTGGCAAGTCGCGCTGGCGCAATGCGCCATTCCCTTGCAGCCTTGAAGGCAGCAGTCGCTATAGCCGTCAGATGCGCTCGCGACCGCCTGCCCGACGAAGGTCAGGCAGCCGAACAGTATGGCGAAAACGGCAAGCAGCTTGCGCATTCGGCAATGATATTCACTGGCGGCCAGTCGCGCACTGGCTGAGCAATGCACCCTACGGCCCGAAGTTTCGTCTCAGTGGCCATGGATCGACTTCAGGTGCCCACGCACCTTGGGTGCCGCCGTGGGTTCCTGCGCGGCTTCTGCCAAGCCAGAGAGGATGCCGCACTGATCCGCCGACCTGGCAACACCACAGCGCTGTCGCAAATCTTTGAGCTCGCGCTCCAGCGACTTCAGCTCCTTGATGCGCCGAGAGACATGGCCGATGTGTTCGTCAAGCAGCGCGTTGACGTCCCCACAGTCGTCCTCTGGCTCGTCCTTGAAGCGCAGCAGCACACGCACCTCGTCGAGCGACATGTCGAGACCGCGGCAGTAGCGGATGAACTGAAGCCGCTCCAGGTGCCGTGTCTCGTAGACCCGGAAGTTGCCTTGCGTGCGTGCGGGCGCCGGCAGCAACCCCTCCCGCTCATAGAAGCGGATCGTCTCGATGGCTGTTTCCGTGGCCGTGGCAAGTTCGCCGATCTTCATGGCAGAGCTTTCGTCCAGTAGTGATGCTGCGTCGTAGCGAAGGAACGGCGATTGCTCGCCGTGGTCTGAGCAAAGAGACCGATGTGAAGGAGATTGCCAAGTTCTACTGCTGGTGGGAGGCCTGCCATGGCGCATGGCACGCCTGTTTCTGGGCGACGGGGACTGAGTTCACCGCACTCGGCATGCATTTCACGACGAGTACGAATGCAGTAGCCGCCTTGGTTGACGTTGTCATCGCCACGGCGCTCGGCGTCTACGCTTGGCGTCGGTGGGCCCTCTGAGCACCTTGTCGCCGTTTGGACACCTCGATGGTTCGGGCCAGATCCGGCGCGATCGGCAGCGGCTTGAACGGGCTGACATTGGCACCGCCCGTGTTGCCGGTCGGCACCCAGCCGAAGACCGTCTTCGTGGCCGCACCAACGATGCGTAGCACCTGCCCGCGCGCTTCCTTCCACACGCGATGCTTCATCGCCCAGAAGAGCATCTGCACATGCACCCGGACGTGATGGAAGGTTGATGCCTGCCCAAGCACATGGGCGCGCTCCAAGTGGGCAAAGCTGGCGGCGGCCTCGCCAGAGTCGTCAAGCCGTCGGGCTTCGGCGATCTCGCGGTCGACGTGAGGCGCAATGCGTTGAGAGAACTGAGTCACAGCAGATCCTTTCAGGCGGCGGCGCGCGCCGGTTCGACGTTCGCCTTCAACAGGCGCAATCCATTGGCCACCACCAGCAGGCTCGCCCCCATGTCGGCGAAGACCGCCATCCACATGGTTGCTGCGCCAAAGACGGCGAGCCCGAAGAACACCGCCTTCACGCCCAGCGCGAAAGAGATGTTTTGCCACAGCACGGCGTGGGTCTTGCGGGACAGCCGGATGACGGTGGGGATGCGCTGCAGGTCGTCGTTCATGATGACCACGTCCGCGGCCTCCATCGCCGTGTCGGTGCCCGCGGCACCCATCGCGATGCCGATGTCCGCCTTGGCCAGGGCCGGCGCGTCGTTGATGCCGTCGCCGGTCATGCCGGTGAGGCCAAATCTCTTCTGCAGTTCCTCGACGGCCTTGAGCTTCTCCTCGGGCAATAGGTTGCCGCGCGCCTCTTTGATGCCAGCCTGCCCGGCGATGCTCTGCGCCGTGGCTTCGTTGTCACCCGTCAGCATGACCGGCGTGACACCGAGCGAGGCGAGATCGGCGACGGCCGCCTTCGACGAGGGCTTGATGGTGTCCGCCACGGCAAACAGCGCGATGACGCCCTGGTCGTCCGCCATCAGCGTGACCGTGCGACCTTGCTCCTCGTGGCGCTTCAGCTCGGCTTCCAGCTCGGCGCTGCATTGGCCCCGCTCCTCTATGAGGCGGTGGTTGCCGAGCACATAGGTCTTGCCGCCAATGCTGCCCTGCACGCCGCGACCGGCCAGCGCCGAGAACTTGTCTACAGCGTCGTGTTCGAGATTCAAGCCTTCGGCAATGGCCTTGGACACCGGATGGTCCGACCGGCCCGCCAGGCTGGCCGCCAGTCGCCGCACCGCTGTAGCGTCGCCACGCATGGCCTTTTGGTCGACGAGCTTGGGCTTGCCTTCGGTGATCGTGCCGGTCTTGTCCAGTGCCACCGCCTTCAGATTGCGGGCGTCTTCCAGATAGGTGCCGCCCTTGATGAGGATGCCGCGACGCGCAGCGGCTGCCAGCGCACTGACCACCGTCACGGGGGTGGAGATCACCAGCGCGCACGGGCAGGCGATCACCAGCAGGACAAGCGCCTTGTAGATGCCCTGCAACCAGGTGGCGTCGGTCAGCACCGGCAGCAGCACTGCCACGGCGACCGCCAGGACAAAGACGGCTGGCGTGTAGACGGCGGCGAAGCGGTCGACGAAGCGCTGGGTCGGAGCGCGCGAGCCTTGCGCCTGCTCGACCGCATGGATGATGCGTGCCAGCGTGGAGTTGGAGGCGGCTGCCGTCACACGGAACTCCAGCTCGCCCGTCTCGTTGATGGTGCCGGCGAAGACCGGGTCGCCGACGGCCTTCTCGACCGGGATGCTTTCGCCAGTGACCGGCGCCTGGTTGATCGCGCTGTTGCCCTTAGTGACGGTGCCGTCCAGCGGCACCCGCTCGCCGGGCCGGATGCGCACGATGCTGTCGATGGTCACGGATGCGACGGGCGTGGTGACCCAGGCGCCGCCGGGTTGCTGCACGGCGGCCTCTTCGGGCGCCAGCTCCATCAAGCCCTTGATGGCATTGCGTGCCCGATCGACCGAGCGAGCTTCGATCAGTTCGGCGATGGCATAGAGAGCCATCACCATCGCTGCTTCCGGCCATTGGCCGATCAGGAAGGCGCCGGTGACGGCGACCGTCATCAGTGCGTTGATGTTGAGCTTGAAGCGGCGCAGGGCCGCGAAGCCCTTGGTGTAGGTCTCCACGCCGGCGAGCCAGATGGCGACGACAGCCAACACCATGCCCAGCCCCTGATTGGCGCGAGTGTCCGGCAGCACGAGCTCGACACCTTCGGCGGCAATGGCGACCAGCAAGGCCAGGCCGAGCCGTGCCGCGCCAGCCCCGATGCCGTGCCCATGATCGTCACCGGGAGTCTCTGCCGGCGCTGTGGCGGCCGCATCCACGGGCTCGGGCTTGAAGCCGGCCTGACGGATCGCATCGAGCGCCTTGGGCAGCACCTCTGCCGACGCCGAGATGGTCAACCGGCGGGCACCCAGTTGGAAACCGAGCGAGGTGATACCGGCAATGGGTTCCAAAACACGGCGGATCTCGGCCTCTTCGGCAGAGCAGTCCATCGTCGGGATGCGATAGGTCTGTCCACCGGGCATGGCGGGCGCATCGACGGTCTTGGAAGTGCTCGAACAGCTGCCGCAGGCGCCGGCCGAGCAGGTAGATGTGGCTGGTTGGGTGTTGTCGGTGTTGCTCATGGCTCTATTGAAAACCCTGTAGCAGCTTCAGAGTCAAGCAGTTTCTTGATTCGGGCGCTGTCTGCGTCAGTCGCGCTTCTTGGCGCTGCCATCATTGCCGGCGGCTTCCGAGGCTTTAACCAAGATTTCCCGACCGCCATTGGCGGCGATTGCCACAGCGACGAAGCCGAGAACCAGGTCCGGCAAATTGGATTCCCACCACATCACCAGGGCACCGGACACCACGATCGCAAGATTCACGATGGAGTCGTTGCTGGTGAAGATGGCCGAAGCTTTGAAGTTCACATCCTCGCCCTGGTGGCGCTTGAGCAACTTCAGGCAGATGAGATTCAAGCCGGCATTCACGGCGGCCATGACCATCATGGCCGGCCCGAGCGGTGGCTCCCCGCCGAAGAACCGGCGCAGCACTTCCACCAGCAATGCCACCGCGAGGCCGATCAGCAGCCACCCGGAGAGTCGGGCCGCTCGCACCTTGATGGCCGCCGACCGGCCGACGGCATAGAGGCTGACCGCATACACCGATGCGTCAGCGAGGTTGTCCAGGGCGGCGGCGATGAGGGCGGTGGAGGAAGCCCAAACACCCACTGCAACGCCGCCCACGCATTGGCTCAGGTTGATCAGCAGGACGGCCAACAGGATGCGACGATCCTCGGCCTGTTTGGCGTCCATCTCGGAGCCGCCGACCTCGTGGCTGCCGCTCATCGAGAACTCCGGGACGCCGACGGGTGCGGCTGCGGGCGTCCACCCCTGCGCTGCCCGCGACGCTGCTGGCGACGCTCTTCGCGACGCAGGCGTTTGCGCTTGCGGTGGTGCAGGGTTCCTTGAATCGCGAAACCGATCAGCAGGATCGCGAGGATGCTCGCACCAATGGCCCAGACGGCCACGCCGGCGCCGACAGAGTCCAGCATCCGCTCACCGCGACCGTGCATGCTTGCTCAGCGCGCCGCTGACCGCATTACTTGATCGCGAACCGCAAGTTCGCGGGCTTGCGCCCCTGCAACTCGACCGTGGCGACGATCTTCGAGCCCGCAGCCACCTTGAAGCTGCCTGCTGCCTGCAGGCGGTCATTGGCCGGTTTCAATTCGACGACCGACTGTTCGCCGCCGCTGAGGATCGTCAGCTTGGCACGCGCGCCCTGCACGTTGACCGGCTTGCCCTTCTCGCGGGCGTGCAGCGTGATGGCATCAGGCTTGGCGACAAGCTCGTACTCGGTTGCTCCCGACTCGGCCAGGACGCCGCCATGCAGGGGCTTGTGATCGTGGCCATGCTCGTCGGCAGCGTGGGCGGGGCCTCCGAGGACGATCAGGGCTGCGGCAAGGGGGGCGAAGAGTTTCATGGAGGACTCCTTGGATTGAGATGGGGGCTCAGGGTTTAGAGAGCTTCTGCCGTACGGTCGCTGGCCAGGCGCTCGGCATCGCGGCGGCCGAAGAGCCAGAACATGGCGGGCGTCAAGAAGGTGTCGAGCAGCGTTGAACTGATCAGCCCCGAGAAGATGACGACGGCGACGGGGTGCAGGATCTCGGTGCCGGGGCGTTCGGCCTCGAACAGCAGCGGCGCCAGCGCGAAGGCCGTGACCAGCGCCGTCATCAGCACCGGGCTCAGCCGTTCCAGCGAGCCACGCACGATCATCTTCAGGTCGAACTGCTCGCCCTCGAAGCGCATCAGGTTGATGTAGTGGCTGACCTTGAGGATGCCGTTGCGAACCGAGATGCCCGCCAGCGTGATGAAGCCCACCAGCGCAGCCACCGACAGCGGCTGCCCGGTAAGCGCCAGCCCGATGACGGCACCGACAAGCGCCAGCGGGATGTTGGCCATGATCAGCAGCGCCAGCCGCGTGCTCTGGTAGCGCGTGTACAGCACGACGAACATCAGCACGGCCGAGACGATGGAAAGCAGGCCCACGAGACGGGAGGCCTCTTCCTGCGCCTGGAACTGGCCGCCCAGCGTCACGAAATAGCCCTCGGGCATCTTGGTGGTGCTGACCACACCGCGGATGTCGGCCACGATGTCCGACAGCGCGCGACCCTGCGCATTGGCGGACAGCACGATGCGGCGCTTGCCATCGTCGCGGCTGATCTGGTTCGGACCGTCGGCATCCTCGATGGTGGCAATGCGCGAAAGCGGGATGCGGCCACCCGGCGTCTCCACCAGGATCTGCCCCAGGCCTTCGACCGTCCGCGCCGACTCGGGCAGGCGCATCACCAGCGCGAAGCGCCGGCCGTTCTCGACGATCTGCGTGACCTTCTCGCCTTCGATCAAGCTCTGCAGCAGCGACAGCACCTGCGGCGCGGGCACGCCGTACTGGGCCGCGGCGGCGTAATCGACGCGCACCTTGATCTGCGGCGCCAGCACCTGCTTCTCGATCTCCAGGTCGGCGATGCCGGGGATGGTCGCAAGGCGAGCACGCAGCGCATCGGCCTGGCCGCGCAACGTGTCGAGGTCCTCGCCGAAGATCTTGATCGCGATCTGCGAGCGCACGCCGGACAGCATGTGGTCGATGCGGTGGGAGATCGGTTGGCCGATGCCAATAGCCGCAGGCAGGTTGGCCAGTCGCTTGCGGATGTCCGCGTTGATCTCGTCCATGCTGCGCGTGATCTCGGACGGCGGCTTCAGGCCGACGTCGAGTTCGCTGACGTGCACCCCTTCGGCATGCTCGTCCAGCTCGGCGCGGCCACTGCGGCGGCCGACGTGCGTGACCTCGGGCACCTGCTTCACCAGCACCTCGGCCTGGCGCGCAAGGGCGGAGCTTTCGGCCAGCGTCACGCCGGGGTTCAGACGCAAGCCGATCAGCAGCGTGCCTTCGTTGAACGGCGGCAGGAAGGTCGTCGCGAAGAACGGCACGGCCGCGCCGGCCAGCACGACGGCCACGCCCCCCGCCGCGAGCGCCGCGCGCGGCCGCGCCAGCACCGAAGCCAGCCCGGAGTTGTAATGCCGCTTCAGCCAGGCCAGCAGCTTGGTGTCGCCATGGTCGAGCGACTTCATGCGCGGCAGCAGGTACAGGCTCAGCACCGGCGTCACGGTGACTGAGACGATCAGGCTCGCCAGCGTCGAGACGATAAAGGCGATGCCCAGCGGCACGAACAGGCGGCCTTCCATGCCCGGCAGCGCGAACAGCGGCACGAACACGAGCACGATGATGACGGTGGCGTACAGGATGGCCGAGCGAACTTCCATCGTCGCCATCGCAACGACCTCCAGCGGGCTGCGACGCTGGCCAGCCTCGAGTGTTCGGTCTTCCTTCAGCCGGCGCATGACGTTCTCGATGCCGACAACGGCGTCGTCCACCAATCCGCCGATCGCGATGGCAAGGCCACCGAGCGTCATGGTGTTGATCGACAGCCCGAAGTAGCGGAACACCAGTGCCGTGATGAGGATCGACACGGGAATCGCGACCAGCGCGATGACCGTCGTGCGGATGTTGCCGAGGAACAGCAGCAGGATCACCGCGACGAAGATCGACGCGCCGACCAGCTTGCCCTGCAGCGTCGTGATCGACGCCTCGATGAAGCTGGCCTGGCGGAAGGTCACCTTGGGCGTCTGCATGCCGGCGGGCAGTGAGCGCTTCATGTCGCCCAGCGCGGCCTCGATACTCTCGGTCAGCGCGATGGTGTCGGCCGTGGGCTGCTTCTGGATGCCGAGGATGACTGCCGGCTGTCCGCCGAAGCCCGCATCACCCCGTTTGATCGCCGGCGCGAAGGTCACCTCCGCTACCTGGCGGAGCAGCACGGCCTGGCCGTTGCGCGCCGTGATGGCGAGGTTGCCGAGGTCGTCGAGCTTGGACGTGCGGCCGAGATTGCGGATCAGGTACTCGCGGCCGTTGAGCTCCAGGAAGCCGCCGGAGGTGTTGGACGAGAAGCCCTTGAGAGCTGCTTCAAGCTGGTCATGCGTGATGCCGAGGTCGGCCATGCGCGCCGTGTTCGGCTGCACTTGAAACTGGCGCACTTCGCCGCCGATGGGAATCACCTGCGCGACGCCGGGGATGGCCATCAGCCGCGGGCGCAGCACCCAGTCCGCATACTCCCGCACCGACATGGCCGAGATCTTGGCCGGGTCGATCGGGATCGCGATCTGCATGATCTCGCCCATGATGGAGCTGATGGGGCCCATGCGCGGCACGACTCCTTCGGGCAGCCCTTCCTCCATCGAAGACAGCCGCTCCGACACCATCTGCCGCGCGCGGAAGATTTCGGTGCGCCAGTCGAAGGTGATGTAGACGAAGGACAGGCCGGCGCTGGACGTCGAGCGCACCGACTCCACGCCCGGCAGCCCGTTCATGGTCGTTTCCAGCGGGAAGGTGATGAGCTGCTCCACCTCCTCGGATGCCATGCCACCCGCCTCCGTCATTACCGTGACGGTGGGCTTGTTCAGGTCGGGGAAGACATCCACCGGCATGCGCGACAGCGTGAACACGCCGTAGCCGACCAGCACGAGGCTGGCGATGATGACGAGCAGTCGATTGGCCAGGCTGCTGTCGAGTAGCCACTTGAACATGCGCTAACCCTCAGCGGACCTGGTTGACCAGGCCGGCGCCTTGCACCGCCACGCGCTCGCCCGCCTTGAGGCCGGACGTGACGATGACGTTCGCGCCGTCCAGCGGCTCGGTCTGCACAACCCGAGGCGAGAAGCGTTCCGGTGCCGCCTTGACCCAGACGATGGTCTGGTTGGCAGGGTTCTTCATCAACGCGGCCGCGGGCACGGGCACGCCGGCGAGCTGGCTGCGTGTCTGCGCGATCACCTTGACGGGCTGGCCGACGGCGAAAGAGCCGAGCGAGCCACCACTGGCGGTGAAGGCGATCGGCAGTGCCTGCTCGCGTAACGCACGCGCCGCGCCGATGAACTTCAGCGGCACCTTGTCCGAGCCGCTGGCGATGAATCCGCCAGCGATGTCGTTCGCGACAGCCGCGTCAAACGCCACCGCCTCGACGCGCAAGCGAGTTGGATCGACGACATCGAACACCAGCTCGCGAGCATCAACCACCTGCCCAGCGACGGCCTGGGACGACGCGATGACGCCGGATGCGGGAGCCACAAGAGCCTCCCGTGTGCTCAGACCGGCACCGATGGCAGCCGCACGCGCGCCGAGGCTGGCAACCTCGCTCTCCGCGGCCTCGATGTCCTTGCGCGGGACGGTGTCGGCCAGCTCGCGCAGTCGCGCGACGCGCTTCTGCGCCAGATCGCGGGAAGCGCGGAGTTCGGCAAGCTGAGCTGCCTGGTTGGCGCGTTCCAAGGTGTCGGAAGCCGGCACCACATAGGCCAGCACTTCGCCCTTGCGAACGGTCTGGCCCAGGGCCGGGAAGCCCTTGGGGCCGGCCTCCAGGCGCCCCGCCACCATCGACTGGACACGGCCACCGGCGTTGGGGTCCATGACGATGCGACCATTGAGCTCGACGGCGCGGGGCAGCTGCTGCTGAGTCACCTCGACCGTGCGAACACCGATCTGGCGCTGTGCGGGCTTGGGCAGGAACACAGTACCGTCGGGCAGGCGCTGCGGACCGCCGGAGGCGGTGGGCGCTGGCCCATGATCGTGGCCTTCACCAGCAAACGCCGGGGTGGCGGATGCGAGCAGCAACGCGCCTGCCAAGGCCAGAACGCCCATGCGGGCAGGGAACATCGCGGCGGCGCGGTTCATGCCGTCTCTCCAAAACGGTTGCCTCGGCGCATGCGTTTGTGCAGAGCGGCGAGGCCGGCCAGCACCACAACAGCGGCGCCGGCACAGGCAGCCCAGAACTTCCATGAGCGGTCCACATGGCTGTCAGCGTGTTCGTCGGCGTGGATATCGATCTCGCCGGCCAGCAGGTCGGATTCGCTCGCCCCAGTGATCGTTGCCGTCACGGGCGTGACGCCCGGCTTCGGCTCCTGCGCCAGCGTGGCGGTGAACTCGCCATCCCCCTGGGCCTTGGCTGCCAGCTGGGCGCCACCGATGCTCAGCGACAGCTGAGCCCCCTTGACCGGCGCGTTCGTCGGCGCGTGGTCGAGGTAAAGGGTCACCTGCTTGCCGTCGATGACACCGACCAGCTCAAACGCTTCGGACGTCGCCGTGAAGCGCGGCAAGGCGGCGGCAGCCGGCGCTGCTTTGGCTTCGTCACCGTGGTCATGGCCGTCGCCGGCCAGCGCTGGGCGCGGCCAAGCGGCACACAGGATCAGCGGCAGGGACATGGCGAGCGCCATGTGTCGCAGTGGGGTGGATTTCAACCGTAGAGAGGTCATGGTGGGTTACTCGGGCAGCAGGCCCAGCGCCTGCCGCAAACTGGAAATCGCCTGGTCGACGGCAATGCGGGCGCGCGCGTCCTGACGCTCGGCCTCGAAGGCTTCAAGCTCGACGCGCAGCCGTGTCGGCAGATCCGTCTCGCCAAGGCGGAAGGACTTGTCGTAGAAGGCCCGGGTGTCTCGGGCCAGGGAGGCTCGGCGAGCGGTGGCTTCCTGCGCAGCGCGGGCAGCAGTCAGCCGAGCAGATTGGGCATCGATGTCCGCGGCGACCCGCTGCTGCTCGATGACCAGCAACTGTTCGGCTTCGATCAGGTCAGCCTGAGCGTTGGCGGCACGGACGCCGGACTCGCTGCTCTGGCCGAGCGGCAGCCGCAGGCCAAACGTGACAGTCTGGCCATAGCGCTCGCCGGCTCCACCGCGCTCACGGGTGGTCAGCAGGGTCAACTCGGGGTTGGCGCGCCGCTGCACGGCGGCCAGGCCGCGCTGCTGCTGTGCAAGCCGCACCCGGTCCGACAGCTCAGCGAGCGCCGGGTGGGTGAGTGCCGCTTCCGCATTGGCCGGCACGTCGGGCGCGCGCTCGCTGGACGCCATGTCACCTGCAGCCGGGAGGGCGCCCCAGCTTTGGAGCGCCGCTTGCGCTTGAGCGATGGCTGCTTGTGCAAGCGACAGTTCGGCCTGTGCAGAGGCCGCTGCGGCTTCTGCCTGGTGCTGGTCGGCCCGTGACAGCTCACCCGCCGCAGCACGGCGGCCCACATCGGAGGCCAACGTCGCTGCGCTGGCGCGGCGCGCCTCAGCCAGACTCGCATCGAGCCGAGCGAGCTGCAGCGTCCACCAGGCTTCCCGCACCTGGCCGGCTACGCGCCATTGCGCGGCTGCCACCCGGCTCTCCACCGTTGCCAGTTCTGCATCTGCTACGGCTCGGCTGCGGCTGCGCTCGCCGGGTAGCCATAGCGGCAGGGCCACCCCGGCTTCGTACTCGCGAGAGCCCGCATTCCGTGTCAGCCGGTCGGTGCGGGCCGAGGCTTCCAGCGACGGCGCATCGGCTGTCCAGCGTTGCGCAGCGGCTTTGCGCGCCGCAGCGGCGTCACGGCGGGCCGTGGCTGCCGCACCCTCGGGTTGTTGCGCCCAGGCTCGCTCGAAGGCCTGCCTCAGCGTCACAGGACCGGCGACACCCGCCGCCGAGGGGGAGGCGCCGACTTGCGCCTGGAGCGCCATGGGCATGCCCACGAGCGCCAGAGCCAACAGGGCACAGGCGCTGCGGATGGGAAAGCCAGGGTGGTTGGGGGCGTTCAGGCGAGGCGGACGAGACATACAGGTCGATGAATTCCAAGGTCTATCGGCGCCGTTTCTCCAGCGAAAACGCCGCGTATGACCTCACGTTGCCCCGCACTCTAGAAATCCGGCCACGACAGGGCTCCAACGCCAAGATGACAATTTCGTAATCTGGCGAGGCCCCGCTCGCCGGCCAAAATGACCCGCATGAAGCTGCTGGTCGTGGAAGATGAGGCGAAGCTGGCCGACTACCTCAAGAAGGGCCTGACCGAGGAAGGCTTCGTCGTGGACGTGGCGCGCAACGGCGTGGACGGCCTGCACCTGGCCGCCGAAGGGGACTACGACCTGGTGCTGCTGGACGGAATGCTGCCGGGCATCGACGGTCTGGCCGTGCTGGCCGCGCTGCGCCAAAGCCAGCAAACGCCGGTTCTGATGTTGACGGCGCGGTCCCAGGTCGAGGATCGGGTCAAAGGACTGCAAGCCGGCGCCGACGACTATCTCGTCAAGCCCTTCGCATTTTCCGAGCTGCTGGCGCGCATCCAGGCCTTGCTGCGCCGAGGGCGTCCTTCTCAGACACCGACGGAGGCGACGATCCTCAAGCTCAGCGATCTCGAACTCGACCTGATCCGACGCAAGGCCATGCGAGCGGGCAAGCGCCTGGAGCTGACCGCCAAGGAGTTCAACCTGTTGAGCCTGTTGTTGCGCCGCGCGGGCGAGGTGTTGTCGCGCACCGAGCTCGCCGAGCAGGTCTGGGACATGAACTTCGACAGCGAGACCAACGTCGTCGAAGTGGCCGTACGTCGCCTCCGGACCAAGCTCGACCAGCCGTTCGATCGCCCATTGCTCCACACCGTACGAGGGATGGGCTACGTGCTGGAAGCGCGCGAGCCGTGACGCCTTCGCACACGGCTACCGGCCTTGGCGCGGGACTGTCGCGTAGCTTGGCGGTGCTCACCGTCATCGGATTGGGGCTGGTCAGCGCGGCTGTCTATGCGGTGCTCGCATTGACGTTGCTGCAGCGCCAGGACGAGACACTGGACCAGAAGCAGGCCGCCATTGCCCAGCTCTTGGGCGAGCGCGGACCCGGGCATAGCGTGGCCGAGTTGCAGCATCTGCTCAGTGATGTGCTGGCCGGTCACGCCGAGCTGTCGCTTCGAGTGACGGCAGCCAATGGCGAGGTGATCTTCGATAAGGCCTCCTCGCCAACTTGGCCAGCCAAGCAACGAAGCTTCAGCGTGCCGGTTGCGGCGTCGGGGCCGGCAACTAAAGTCCAGTTGGCGTTGGACCAACGAAGCGACGATGCGCTGCTGCAGCGTCTGGCATGGACTTTGGCGTGTACGGCCGTCGGCGGCGCACTGGCCGTGTCCGCGGGGGCCTACTGGCTGGTACGCCGAGGGCTGGTGCCGCTGCACCGTTTGGTGGACCAAACGAGGCTGGTGACGGCCCACGATCTGGATAGGCGACTAGACGGCTCCGGCCAGCCGATGGAGCTGCAGCCGCTGATCGAGCAGTTCAACGCGTTGCTGGGACGATTGGATGGAGCCTACCGGCAGATGGAGGCTTTCAATGCCGACGTGGCGCACGAGCTGAACACGCCACTGGCCACGCTGATCAGCAGCAGCGAACTTGCTCTACGACGCTCGCGAAGCGCAGAGGAAATGCGCGACGTGCTGGGCTCCAACCTGGAAGAGCTGCACCGTATGGCAGGGATCATCAGCGACATGCTGTTCCTGTCGCACGCGGACAGCGGCTCCGACGCGCGGCGAGAGCACGTCGACAGCCTGGCGCACCTGGCCAGCGAGGTGATCGACTTTCACGAGGCCGCCCTGCATGAGGCCGAACTGCAGGCAGCCGTTGTCGGCGAGACGGCCGCTCAGGTAGACGCGCGGCTGCTACGCCGGGCGATATCCAATTTGCTGGGCAATGCAACACGCTATGGCCGCAAGGGCACAACGGTGACCGTGCGAATCAGCCGGGTGGATGCATCCAGTGTTGCGGTGGCGGTCGAGAACGATGGTCCGGGAATCGCGCCGGAGCATCTGCCTCGCCTCTTCGACCGTTTCTACCGAGTCGATGCCGCCCGCGCGGACGCTGATCGCAACCATGGCTTGGGCTTGGCCATCGTGGCGGCGATAGCGCGCATGCACGGGGGCCGGGCTACCGCCGAATCCAGCGGCGGCACTACCCGGGTCGGCCTGCTGCTGCGCGAAGCCTGAGCGATCAGCTGCGCTCGCTCTCAGCGCGCGAGACGTAGACGATCATGGTCGGCGCGTTGAAGTCCGCGGGCGCGATCGCCTTCAGGTCGACGCGCCCGTGGTTGGGCACCTCGAACTTCCAGGTGAACGACTTGGCGCCGTTACGGAAGGTCACCACATCGCCGCAGTCGACATTGAGGGACTTGATCTTCGTGACATCGACCGCCTTGGTCGCGGACGTTGCCTCGGCGATGGGCTTGCCGAGCCAACCCGCGCTGGCAGCTTCACGCTTGTTGTCGTGAGCCATGGCGCTCGCCGAACCAAGCGCCAGAACGGCTGCGATCAGGGCGGTGTGGGCAACATGGGCTTTCATGGGGAACTCCTCGTTCGCCGTTCCGGACACTCTCGACATGAGGTGTCCGACGGCTTGGAAGAGACTCTAGAAATCGCGCTACGACGCCAACCCAACGGCCAGATTACTTTTGCGTCACGCATCCGACCACAGGCGCAGCCCGACTGGCTTATCGACAAGGACTTCACGCCAGACGGCTCATCCGGCACCAGGTCCCGTTGATCGAGGACTGGCTGGAGGAGTTGCCTGCGAAGCCAACCAGACGAGCGGCACCAGCTATTCCATGGCCGGAGTTGGCGAAAGCTGCCGTTCGGTCGATCGCCTGCAAATGACTCAGATCAGCCTTCTCCGGTCATTGGGCGCCACTGGGGCGTCAGCGATCCGGTGGACTGGCACAGGTACTCAGCGTGGTTGGCTCGTGAGACCGAAACCGTGTGGGACGGTCAGTAAGGCGGGATATAGATGGCTACCGCCCAGGCTGCTGTCGAAGCCACTATCGCTGTCACCGCGCCCACCCCAACAGACGGCCAGTGCAGCCGCCGGTGGGCGCTGTCGTTCAGCGAGCGGGCTAAGCGCTGCACCGGCGGGCCCAGCTCGTCTTGAAGGATCTTCCTGCCGGTGGCCTGCAGAGCCTGCGCCTGGACCTCGACCGCCGCGCGCACCAGTTCGTCAGAGCGCTGCACAAGGTGCTTGGACAGATGTGTCACCGCATGCTGGGTGAACGCTGTAAACCTTGCCTCCGCATCACCCGACCTGGTCACCAATGAATCCGACGCGCGCGTCACTGATTCGCAGGTCGACATCAGCGCCGGGGCAATGGCTTCGATCCGCTCCAGGAGCACTGCGATGTCGCCCAGCGCCTCGGCGATCAACGTCTCACGCACATTCGCCATGGCCGGCCTCGTCAGGCGACACGCACGAGCGGCGCGACATCCGTGCCCAGTCGAAGCGCGCCGAAGCACGCATCGAGTTCAGGTGCGACGCCGACGGCCAGGCGCCGCGCCGCCAGCCTGCGCGCAAGCGCGAGTTTCTCGTTGGCGTCCCCCGTCTTCGCGATGGCCGCCTTGTAGTCGGTGTCGTCATTCAACACCTCGTCCACCCCCTGGCCTGAGATCTTGAGGCTCTCGTAGATCTCGTTGGCGCCCAGGCGGCATTCCGTGTCGGCGCAAGCGAGCGGCTGTTCCTGCAGGAAGGCCAGCAAGGGGCGGAAGGCATCCGCCACGTTGGTCGCTTCGTCGATCATGTTGAAGACCAGCCTCAGCTTCTGCGCGGGCACTCCCATGCGGGCAAGCTCCACCAGCGTGGCGATCGTGTCCTTCTGCTGCTTGATCGCGGCCACGGCCGGGACGATGTAGTGATCAAAGTCCTCGTGGCTCCCCCGGTAGCGATTCATCAGCGCCAGCAGCTCTTCGACGTTGCTGGCGCCCACGTCCACCACGGTGCTTTCGACGGCCTGCAGGTACTCCTGCAGCACGGCGAACTGCCGGCCTCGCAGCGACTTGGTGCCTGCCTCTCCGGCGTTGATGCTTTCGACGGAGATCAGCTTGGCGCCCGGGATGCGGGGCAGCAGCAGGTGGCGGGCGATGGTGGTCTTGCCCACGTTGCCGGAGAAGTTGATGACGGCGACTTTCATGGTCGGTCCTCTGAGAACAGTTGGTTGAACTGGTTCCGCTCGAAGAAGTCCTCGGCGACATCCCGGCCGGTTGATCCGGTTCGGTTGGGGGTGTTGACTGCAAGGGCTTCGTTGGGCGGTGGCGTGATCGCGCGGGATGAAAGATCAGGCACCGGCGGGTCTCGTGCGGCAGAGGCCGGCACAGCGCCGATGCGCGCGGCCTCACGCTGCACCGTCTTCAGGCTGACCTGAACTCCCGCGTCGGCCAGTGCTGCGCGGATGGCCTCGAACGTGTAGCCATCGGCTCGCAGTCTCCGAATCTCCACCTCGAACGCGCCTGCCTTGCGGTTCGCGCGCCCGGGTGGACGGGAAGGGGTCAGCTTCATGGCGCCTGTTGGTCGGTATTTGGACGGTTGCTGAGCGCTTCTTGGACGCTTTCTGGAACGCCACTGGCCAGTCCTGGTCGCTGCTTGGACGGCACTTGGCCGCTACTTGGTCACTCGGTGGACGGTTGTTGGTCACTGAGCAGAAGTTAGGCGGCTGAACGCCAGGGCCTCATGCTGGATTCGGGGCCGAATCCAGCGGCTCTGAGGGCGTCTTCAGAGCCAATACTTGGTTCATGGGTAAGTGCAGAGATAGGCGGCCTGCCGCCAAATTCACAAGCGCTCCGCGCACCTCCTTGCAGTCGGATCATGGGCACCTCATCGCATGACTTCGTCACCGTCGACATGCGCGGCCTGAAGGCCGCGTTGGTGGCCTGCGCGGCGCAGCGGCGGGTCAGCGTGTCGGTGCTGGTGCGCCAGGCCGTCGAGTTAGCAATCGGCCACGGGGCCGATGCCGAGTGCCGGCCTGTGGGTCAGCCAGATGGCCGCGCAGAAGGTAATGCCTGGGTCAAGCTGTCGCTGCGGATGCGGCGGTGCGAGGCATCGCATCTCGACGCAAGTGCCCGCGCAGCCGGCATGTCTCGTGGCGCCTACCTGGCCGGCCTGGTCAATGGCGTCCCGGTCCTCGCGTCCGGTGGCGCGCGCCCTGAGCTCGTCTCCGCGCTGACCCGGTCCTGCGCAGAACTGTCCACGCTCAGCCGCAACGTGCATCAGCTGACGGCGCTGCTGCAGGTCGGCAACGTGCCGCAGGCGCTGCTGTACCGCGACCTGCTGGACCACCTGGCCGACGACGTGCGGGCGCACCTGCGTGTCGCCGCGCAGGTGCTCACGGAACTGCGGCCCGCGCGTCCGGCCACATCAGCGCCCGGCGGGTCGCCGCCAGCGAAACGGAGACGACCATGGAACGAGGCGTGAACATCGACGGCGTGCTGGTCACCTGGGGCGACCGGCTCTTCTATCCCGGCAACCGCATGCTTAAGGGCAACCCGCCGCCCAAGCTCACGGGCGATGCGCTACGCCGGCGCGCCGCGTTGATCCGCAGTCGGATCGCGGCGACGGTGCGCCGGGCTCCGCAGGTGATGGTCAAGGTGACCGGGGGAGGGCGCGGCATGAAGGCCATCGCGGCGCACTTCCGCTACATCAGCAAGAACGGGCGGCTGGACATCGAGGACGACCGCGGCGAGCGCATCCGCGGCGCGCATGCGGTGCGAGACCTGGCCGACGACTGGCGGTTCAGCGGCGGCTTGATCCCGGAGGGCGCAGCGCAGGGCGGGCGACGCGAGGCCTACAACATCATGCTGTCCATGCCACGAGGGACCGACCCGTTGGCGGTGCAACGCGCGGCACGGGAGTTCGCGCGGGTGGAGCTAGCCGGCCACAAGTACGTGATGGTGCTGCACGACCACCAGGCCAACCCGCATGTCCACCTCAGCGTGCGGACCGAGGGGCGTGATGGGCGACGGCTGAACCCGAGGAAGGCGGACTTGCACCGATGGCGAGAAACCTTCGCCGAGAAACTGCGGGAGCTGGGCATTGATGCCGAGGCCACCCGGCAGGCCACGCGAGGGGCTGTTCGCAACTACGACGCCATCTGGCAAACCAAGGCGCGCGAGGTGGGACGGTTGCGGCGCGATTCCTCGCGCACGAAGTCGAGCCCGCGCAGCTCGGCCAGCCGTGCTGCGGCCGTAGAAGCTTGGGGCCACCTCAGAACGGCACTTGAAGGTTCGTCAGAAGGCGTGGACATGGGCCTGGCCAAAGGAATCGCTGAAATGCTCGCGGGCATGCCAGCAGCTCTGAGAGGCGAATTGGAGATGTCTCGCTCCGAGCCGATGGCTCCGCTGGTCACTCGCGATCGCTAGGTGGGCGCAACCCGGAACGTTCACATCAACTCAAAGGGCGAAAGCACACCGCACAACCGGCCGTGGGCGTCAGCAACGAGCCACAGGCGGATGCTGGCATCTTCACTTGATGTCAGGAGGAGATCCACATCGGCATCCAGGTCAACGACCTTCGCGTCCACGAGATGCAGCGAAGCCGCCGCATTCTCTATGGTCACTGCCAGGGCCTTGGATGGGCTCCTCCCCGTTCGCACGTAGCGTGCAAGGCCCCCCTCAGATAGCAGCCTCCAAGCGCCGTCGAGGTAGACCGGCAAGAACGAAAACGAGTGGGTCAGCATCAGCTGCCGCGCATGAGCAACCGGTTGCCATGCCTCGACGACGACCGGCGACTTCACCATGAAGTCCTTGACTGCCTTGCGTGCGCCCTCAGGCTCGTTCATCAGCGCTTCCTCCAAACCAATGCACAACTCGATCGCGGCCGCCGTGGCGTGCCTTGCGTAGACGCCAGTGTGCATGGCGTCATTCCTCGCGCCCTTGACGACAGCCATCAAAGCCTGAAATCCGCTGAACCGCTCCGGGAACCGCTGCGACATCTCAGACAACACCACGGACTTGCGGGCCAGGTTGCCGAGTGGTTCGGCGTATTTGCCCAGGTTCTTCTTCTCGCCGAGAAGGCGAAGCCCCAAGGCCTCCAGCGCAAAACAAATCGCCTCGAAACCTTCCGCATCGGCGAGGGCGGCATAGCGGCCAGCCCGAAGGGCGTCCCGATGGTGGAGGCGTTCGTGCCACGGTAGGCGTTCAGCGTTCATGGTGGCAGCGTAGTCCAACTTGGTGAGCGAACGGCATCACCATCTACGAGTTCGACGCGTTGACAACGGCTGCGTCGCTCCCCAGCGACGCTCATGGTCTGCACGGCATCCCGGAACCGGTCTACTCCTGGCTGGAGGAGCAATGCCTTCAGGCCGCCGACGCTGGGGGGCCTGTCTGGCTGCGCATGACGCAGCGCCGCGGCCGCCGGGTAGTTCAGGTCAACAGCTTTGTCGGCGTGATACGCGCACCGTCAGGGTTCCAGATCGAGGTGTTGCCCAAGGTCGGCAGGGCGATCGGCGGCGGCGCCGACCAGGCGCGTCAACTCCTGATCGAAATGCTCTGCTGCCTACGCGGCTTTCGCCACGTCAAGACGAGCAGCGCCCATATAGCCGCGGCGCGCATGCCGCTCCTCGAAGTCTTCATCGCTGAGTTCCTGCGCACTGTGGAGCTCATCGTCAAGCGCGGGCTGCGCGGCGACTATTCAGTCCGGCAAGAGAACTTGTTTGCCTTGCGAGGCAAGCTGTTGATGGCGCGTCATCTGCAGCAGAACCTGCATCGGGCGGACCGCTTCTTTACAGAGCATGATGAGTTCTCGATTGACCGCCCAGAGCATCGGCTACTGCATGCTGCGCTGCAGCGGGTGGCGTCGATCTCAGCGTCGCGAGGAAATCAGCAACTGGCGCGAGAGCTGCAATTCGTCTTTGCCGAGGTGCCTGCGTCGACCCAGCCGGCCATCGACTTCCAGCGCGTCCGCCTGGGCAGAGACATGGCCAGCTACGCCGACGCATTGGCCTGGGCGCGACTGATCCTCGACGAAGAGTCGCCTGTCACTGGTCAGGGCCGGCACCGCGCGCCCTCGCTGTTGTTTCCTATGGAGCAGGTTTTTGAGGCGTTTGTGGCGAAACACTTGTCTAGGCAAGTGCGCTTGCCGCTTTCGCTCAAGGCACAGGCGCGGGCACATCACCTCGTCCGTCATCGAGATCAAAGCTGGTTTCGGCTCAAGCCGGACCTGTTGATCAAGGACGGCAATCGAGACGTGCTGGTACTGGATACGAAGTGGAAGTTGCTGGACAGCCTGAAGGCGAACGGCACCGACAAGTACGGCCTCGCACAGGGGGACTTCTATCAGCTGCATGCCTACGGCCAAAGCTACCTCGCTGGCCAAGGAGACGTTGCGCTGATCTACCCCAAGACGGCGACCTTTGAACATCCGCTGCCGGTGTTCGATTTCCCTCATTCGGCGGGTCTACGGCTTTGGGTGTTGCCGTTTTGCCTTGCGTCCAAGACGTTGGCGATGCCAGTTGAACTCTTGCGCAACCACGGTTTCAAGAGTCAGTCTGAGAGCGCTGTTCTGGAATCAATAGACCTCGACTGAAGCGCTTGATGAAGCTGCGGTCTTCGCGGACCAAGCGGGTAATACTCTCGCGCTCCTCGATGTCGCTGACCGGGATCCATTCCCGCGTCGTCGTCATCAGCGCCAGTTCCGCCATCGCCGGCACGCCAGCCGCGTTGATCGCGAATGTGCCGATGACCAGCATGCGGACATCGTCCGCCGCGTTCCACAGCGCCAGCGCCGGTTGAAGCCGGAGCGTCATCTGGCGGTGCAGACGTTCATCGACCATAAAGGCCTGGTCGGGCATGTGTTTGACGACCGCCCGGAACTCGCAGCGCGCGGGCGCGATCTCCTTCAACTCACCGATCAGCAGTAGGAACTGGCCCGACGCTGGGCCGCTGGACTTGGCCAGGGACCAGGCGGCAGCGCGCCGATGAGCGATCTCGTCTCGGCGCTCGACGGCGAAGGCTTCGGGGATGTAGAGCCGGTCCCGCAGCGGCCGGCCTCCGATGAGCTTGTCGCTGGCGGCCTGCAGCAGTCGCCAGCGCACTGTGGCCCAGTTGCGCTTGCCGGCGAAGCCCGGCTGCCAGCGTGTCAGCCCAGCCTCGTGCCACAGGTAGAGCAGCAGCTCATGCAGCGAGAGCTTGGCGCCGCTGCGGGCGGTCGGCAGCGTGTGGGTTGCCTTGGGGCTCGCGGTTTGGCGGGGAGGCTGTCTGGACATCGAGAAATCCACCCGCAAGGCCGTCAGGCCGGTGGCGGGGTCCTCGCGGATGGCGGTGCCGATCAACGTGCCGAAGCCGTTGGCGTCGGTCGGCGGTTCGAAGTGAGGGCAGGACGCGGCGTGCCGACTGCCGGTCTCGGGCATGCGCTTGACGACGTAGCCGCCGTTGATCTTGGCGACGTAGGTTTCGATGCCTGCGGGCTGGCACATGCAGCGCGGACGCAGCTGCATCGCATGGGCGCGGGCGATCGCCTGAGCGAAGCCCGGGGCTTGCACATCAAGGCGCTGGCCGTCGATGTCGTAGGCCGCGGGTGCGGCGCCGTCCAGCTCCGCGAGCATGGTGCGTTAGCGCGCGTGGCTGGGGGCGGCACGGTCGCGCGCACGGGCC
Source organism: Pelomonas nitida (assembly GCF_043555975.1). NCBI lineage: Bacteria > Pseudomonadati > Pseudomonadota > Betaproteobacteria > Burkholderiales > Sphaerotilaceae > Roseateles > Pelomonas nitida. The sequence continues at coordinate 24,637 of NZ_JBIGIA010000014.1, forward strand.
TGTTCTGGCACCGGCATGGTGGGCGTGCGTTGCGGCTCTGCGGCCTTGTCGTAGATCTTGACCTTGGGCGTGATGCCGGCGCGGAGCCGTTGCGCCAGCTTCTCGTTGGCCGCCTCCAGCACGGCGGCGCGCTTGGCTTCCGGCACGCCCTTGGCGACGAGGATGGCCTCAATCGCCGCAACGACGGCCTTGCGGCCACCGCTGCCGCGAGCCGACGGTTTGTCGGCGCTGGATGCCGGGGGCTGGCTCTCTGCCTGGCGCGTGGGCTCGATGCGGTTGGTCTGCCGCGCCTGCTGCTCGCGCCGCAGCACGTCGAGGTCGGCTGGGTTGGGCTCGTAGCCGATGGCTTTCACGCCGCGCACGGAGGCTTCCAGCCAGACCAGGCGCCGGAAGTCTTCGCTGCCGGACACGCGCAGCCCCTTCCAGTTGCGCGCTTGGGCGACATCGACCATGGATCGGGCTACCGAGGGGCTGTTGGTGTCCGTCGCGAGCTTGAAGGTGGACTCTGTGAACGCCACGCGGGAGCTGTCGCCCCGGAAGCGGTATTCGGTGTGACCGATCTTCACGGCGCCGATGCTGACCGGGGCGTTTTTGATGATGTAGCGGTCTTTCAGCGCTGCTTCCAGCCGGGACACGAGGGCCGATCGCTCGGCGTCGGATTCGATCTTGGCGAGCGCCTTGGCGTCGACCTGTTCGGGTTGCGCTTGGGGCTTGGGCATGGGCTGCGTGTCGGCCCGGTCGCCCTTGGCCGGGCCAGGGTCCAGCGGGCGCTCGGGCTGTGCCGGCAGGGGCTCGCCGCGTTGCCATTGCGTGCCGACCTTGGTCACCGGCGTGCGCTGGCCGTCCTCGGCGATGGCGGTGACGCGCTGGCTGCCGAGCTGGTCTGCCTTGGTGGTGATCTCGGCCAGTGTCTTGGCGCGGTAGGTCACCTCGGCGAAGGGGTCGCGCAGCTCGAAGCGTTCGCCGCTGAAGTCCAGCGGTGTCTGGAACTTCTCCTTGGCCACGGCCGCGCGGTTGGCGGGTTCGACGGTGCCGCCGGTGCGTGGAGCTTGGGCGGCAGGCTGCGCGCCGTTGGGGGTGTCTGCATCCATGGCGATCTCCTGGGGTGATCAACGGTTGGCGCCGAGCGCGACGGGCGCGGCGCGGTAGATCTCGATCTCGACGCGGCGGTTCAGCGCCTGGCCGCTGCTGCTGCCGTTGTCGGCCACCGGGTCGCCCGTGGGCTGGTGGGTGGAGCGGATGCGCGCGGCGTCGACGCCGGCGGCGACCAGGTAGTCGCGCACGGCGTTTGCGCGGTCGCGGGCGATGTGGCTTTCGGCGAGGGTGTCGGTCTGCCCATCGGTGCGGCCGCGCAGCATCACCAGCGGTGCCGACTTGGCTTCGGCCACCAGCTGCTGCGCGGCGTCCGTGGGGATGTCGACGCGCGAGCTGCCGTAGGCGAAACGCACCGTGTAGACGGCGTTGCCTTGCACGGGCTTGGCTTGGGGTGCTGTCCCGTTAGCCGCTTGCAGGCTGAGCAGCGCCTGCTGTCGGGCGGAGAGGCTGGCCAGCGTGGTGGCTGTGGAGTCCGCCAGGCGTGTGGCCTCGGTGGCCAGCAGGCGGGTGTTCTGCAGCTCGTGCTTGCAGACCTGCAGCTCCACGGCCGTCGCCGAGTTGACGGGCCGCTTGCTGGATTCATCGACCGAGGGCGGCTTGGGTGGCGAGCTGCAGGACGCCAGCAGGGTGAGCGGCAGCAGGAATGGCGTCAGAAGGATGGTCGTGCGCATGGCGCTGCTCCCTTCAGTGGGGCTACAGTGAGGAAGGGGTTCCGGCGTTAACGGCTCGGTGAGAGGCTCGGTGGGCGGCTCCATCAACACGCCGTCGTCATCGGCCACGGGTTCAATCTCGCCGCCGACATCGGCGTGGTCCGGCGCGAAGAAGTCGACGAGCGTTCCGGCCAGGTGATTCGGCGTGCCGATCAGTTGCTCGGGCAGCTGGCTCAGGTCATGGGCCAGCGCCGCCACGTCGATGCTCTCGCCGGGCGCGAGCTCGTCGTCGGCATAGCGCCAGCGCTGCTGGGCCTTTGCCAGGTGCAGGGCCATGTTCATGGCTGGCACGACGGGCGGGCGCATCAGCCGGGCGCTGAAGGCCTTGTCGCGGAAGTAGCGGATCTTGTCGCCCAGGATGGGCTTGCAGTTCTCCAGCACCAGGACCAGTCGGTCGCGGCCCAGCTCCTTGAACTCCTGCGGCAGCAGCAGCGCGCGGCGTTGCTCGCTCTCATTGCGGCTGACGGAACTGCTGCCGTGCGTGCTGAAGGAGCGGCTGCGCCCGTGCGAGGTGGCGCGCTCGGTGAACTGGCCCAGCATGGCGCTGTATTCGTCGGCATCGCGCTGCTCGCGCGGCGCGTAGAGGATTTGCAGGCCGTGGTTGGTGGCGAAGGTGCGGGCCTCCTTGTCGCCATAGACGGCGTCGAGCTGCGACATGGCCTGCACGACGGTCAGCAGCCGCAGGTTGTAGCCGGCGAGGAAGGCAGCGGCCGACGTGATGATGCCGACCCGGCCCATGGCCGTGAACTCGTCGTTCACCAGCAGGCATTGGTGCGCGAGCGTCTTGTCCTGCTCGGGGAGGTGCCGGGTGTTGAGGTGGACCAGTTGCGAGAAGAACAGGTTCAGCAGCGGGCGGGCACTGGCCAGGCGGTTGGGCGGGATGCGCACATAGACCGACATGCGGCGGCGGCGCAGGTCCTCCAGCCTGAAGTCGTCGGCGCTGGTGGCGGCATCGACGATGGCATCGGCAAACACCACCAGCGGCGCATTGAAGGTGGCCACGACGCTGGACAGCGTGTTGTCGGAGTTGGACAGCAGGCGCTGCAGGGCGTCCGCGCATTCGTCCGACAGCGGCTTGCCTTGCTCGCGGCGGCCGCCGATGACAGCGTGGAGGTGGTCTTTGAGCGGCTGGCCCTTGCCGGAGGACTGCCGCAGCATCTCGCCGATGGTGCGGGGCAGGTCCGGGGACTCCAGCAACAACAGGCCCAGGCCCAGAAAGAGGTTGCGGGCCTGGTCGTTGAAGAAGGCTTCGGACGAGGTGCCGCCGGTGTCGTTGGGGAAGAAGACCTGGCCTATCGTCAGCAGGTCGCCCACGCGGTGCAGTTCGCTGGTGCGCACTGACGACAGCGGGTTCCAGCGGTGGCTGCGGGCCAACTCGTCGAAGGGCGAGAAGGCGTAGACGGCCTGGCCGCGCGCTGCGCGATAGCCGGCCGTGATGTCAAAGTTCTCGCCCTTGATGTCCAGCGCGACCAGCGAGTCGGGCCAGTTCAGCAGGTTGGGGACGACGATGCCGACACCTTTGCCGCTGCGGGTCGGCGCGGACAGCATGACCGAGAGCTGGCCGGGCAGGGCGAGGAACTGCCCCCGGTATTTGCCGACCAGGATGGCGGGCCGCTCGTCGGCACGCGTGAGGCCGGCGGCAGCCACTTCCGCGGCAGTGGCGAAGCGCGCGTCACCGTGCAGCGAGCGGCGCGGCCGCGCGGCAACGACGAGTGCCCCCGGCAAGATCACGAGCAGGCCAAGGCCCGACACGGCGATGGCCAGCTGCAGCCGCTTGCGCAGGCGTTCATCGTCGGCGTAGAGCTGCCAGTAGCAAACGATGCTGGTGAGCTGGGCTTGGGCCGGGTTGGCCTTGTTCAGCAGCAGGAAGAGCACGCCGGCCATGTAGACCGCAGCGACGGCCAAGGCTGCGTAGGCGGCGATGCCGAAGACGCTGGCGGCGACCACGCGCCCCGTGGACCAGGGTGTCGAGGGCAGGGCGGCTGGGGTGCTCATGCCGACACCTCGGCGCCCGAGCCATGCCGCGCCAGCCGCTGGCCGCGTGGCTCGTAGAGAATCTCGGAGATGAAGCGGCCGCGTTCATCGCGGTCAAACTGCACGACGATGTCCACGACGAGGCTCAGCAGGCGCTTGATCTCGTCCAGCCGCAGGCCGGCCCCGGCGCCGGTCTCGCGGATCATCAGCGCCATCTGCTCGAAGGCCAGCGCGCAGCTGCCGGCGTGAACGCTGGTGATGCTGCCGGGATGGCCGGATGCCGCGAGACGCACGAAGTGGAAGCACTCGTCGCCGCGCACCTCGGCCAGGAAGATGCGGTCCGGCCGCATGCGCAGGCAGGCTTCGAGCAGCGACTTGGCGGTGACCCGTGCCGTGCCCTGGGCATCCTTGCTGTAGAACAGGTGGACGGCGTTGGGGTGGTGGGGCAGCGTCAGCTCGGCGGTGTCCTGGATGGTGATCAGGCGCTCGCGCTGCGGCACTTCTTCCACCAGGCCCTTCATAAAGGTCGTCTTGCCCGACCCGGTCTTGCCGCTGACGACGATGGTCTGGCAGCTGCGCACGGCGAGGCGCAGGAAGTCGGCGTAGCGCCCGGCGTTCTTCAACGCGAGGAGTTCGGCCTCGTGCGAGCGCATGGTGCCGGTCTGCTCATGCGAGACATTGGCGGCCCGCTCGAACAGGCCTTCGCGCTCAAAGTCGGCCAGTCCCTTGATGACGGTGGCGGGCTTGCGGATGGTGATGGACACGGTGCCGCGCTGCACGGCCGGCGGGATGACGAACTGCACGCGCTCGCCGCTAGGCAGCGTGGCCGACAGCAGCGGGCGCTCCTGGTTGATCTGCTGATCGCAGTAGGTGGCGACAGCCGTGGCGAGTGACAGGCAGCGTTCCAGCGTCATGTCCGGGGCGGGCACCGTTTGCCAGCCGGCGGTCGTCTCGATCAGCAGCTCGCCGGGGCGGTTGATGCAGAGCTCCAGCACATCAGCCGAGTCGAGGTGTCGACGCAGCGGGCGCAGGAGCTCGACCACCGAGGTGGCATCGCCATGCCAGCCGTCGCTGGGGGCGTCACAGGTGCAGGCGGTGGTGTTCATCGCGCTCACCGCTTGGAGGGGCGCAGTTCGTAGACGGACGAGAAGTCCACGTCGCGCGCCACGTAGATGCCCACGATGCCGCCTTGGTTCTGATAGACCAGCGGTGGGATGTTGATGGTGCTGTCCAGCACCTTCTCTGCAAGCTTGCTGGTGTTGGCCGTGGTGTACGGCAGCACGATGGTGTCGCCTTGCCGCTCGTTCGCCTGGTTCTGGATGACCAGCTTCACCGAGTCGTCGATGAGGGACATCAGCATGGCGGCGCCAATGCGCTCGGGCCAGCGGTTGTCCACGTAGCCGTCGATGCCGGCCTCGCCCAGCGGCCCGGTGGCGGGGGAGTCGATGTCCACGGTGACGCCCAGCGGTGTGCGGATGCGCGTCCACAGCACCGGGATGCGGACCATGCCGGGCCGGACGGACGTGATGCGGTACTCGCCGTCGAGGTGGGAGCCGCGCTCGATCAGCAAGACGCGGCCGTCGTCGCTGAAGACATTCCGCTGCACCTGGCAGCCCACGAGGCCGGACGCGGCGCTGATGACCCGGGTCTTCAGGGCGCAGGTGAAAGCCGTGCCCTTGGGCAGCGTGAGGCTGCGGTCGCCCAGCGTGGCCGCTGCGACGCGAGCGGTGGTGGAGCCCTGCAGTTGGCCGTTGAAGAGCCCGCCCGTGGAACCGCCCGGTTGTGCCATCGGGCCGGCGGCTGGCGGCGCATTGAGCAGGGCGGCGGCGGGGGACATGGCCACGGGCTCCGCGCCGGCGGCGTTGGTGGGTCGGGTGAGGTTGTCGAGCAAGCCCTGCAGCTGGCGCTGGTAGCCCTCCAGGTTGCGGGTGGTGGCGGCCAGTGGGTCATCGGGGGTGGCAGCCTGGCTGGCCTCGGGTGCGCCTTGCGGGTGGGCGGTCGAGGGGGCGGCGCCAGTCGCATGACTGTTGGGGCGCGATGAGACCAGCAGGGTAGGCGCGTCTTCGGGGGCCGCACGCTTGGTGCCGCTGCTGTGCGGGCCGGCTTCGCCGGTTCGGATCACGCCGATCGGCTCAGCGCTTTCGTTGGCGTCGGGCAGCAATGCCGGGATGCGCGGCGCCGGGTTGGCCGTTGGCGCGGAGGCTGCAGCCATGTCCAGCTTGCGGGGCTCGGCCGAGGCGGCTGTTGGCTTGTCACCGATGCGCACATGGGCCTCGGCCGGGTCTTCCTTGCCGCTCAGCGCAAAACGGTGGATGCCGAAGGCCAGCAGGCCGATCAGCAAGCCGGTCAGCAGCAGCAGGGCGGCCAGGCCCTTGCGCGAGATCGCAATCTGCCGAGGTGCGGCCACGTTGGGAATGCCGGGCTCACCGACGAGCGCGGCCATGGTGTTGGCGCCCGGCTCGCGGCCGACTGCGAGGGCGTCATCGGGCGGCTGAGGCTGATGGGCGGTCATGGCGTGGCCCCTCTGGCGCTTGCGGCCTGCGGTGCGCTGGCTTCCTTGAGAACGCGCTGCACGCCGGGCACGGTGGTGCCCTCGCCGGGTGGCTGGCCCTCCAGGTCGAAGGCCTCGTTCCAGAGGCCCACCACGGATGAGCCGGCGCGCAGCATCAGCCGCCGGCTGACCCGGTCGACGACCAGCAGGTCGTCTTCCATGCGGGCGTTGACCAGGGTCTCGCTGCCGTCGCCGCGCACGTGGAAGACGGCCGGCACCTCGCGGTTGCCGGGGAAGCGCAGGTAGGTGAAGCGGCCGTCATCGAAGACCAGCGTGGGGACGATGTCGTCGGAGTCCCGGCCCTCGGCCAGGCTGTACTGCGTGTTCATCACCTGCGGTTTGGCCTGCAGCCGCTCGGCCACCAGTGCTTGCGGGTGGGGCGGCTCGGGGATGACGAGGGGCGGCAACAGAGGCGCGTGGCGTGGCTCCGGCCCGGACGGCGACGGTGCCGGCCTTGCAGGCGCCTTCACGTTAAGCCGGAACACCGGCGGTCGGGCGTCGTTGTCGGCGAGCACGACGAACTTGAAGGTGTGCGTTCGCTGGTCGGTGACGACGGCCAGGTTGTTGGCGGCGCCGGCCGTGCTCTTGGGCTTGACGAAGAGGTTGCGACTGCCCGGCTGGGCCGCGATGCACCAGGCGGCCTCGGGCTTGCTGCAGTCGCCGCCCAGGCCGGCGGCGACATCGGTGATGCGTTCGTCCGGGGCCAGCGTGACCAGCGTGACGACACCTCGCTTGACGGGGACCGTGACGACGGCTTGTGCGTCGTAGGCGATCTCACGCAGGCGTGGGTCCTGCGATGGCGGTGCGGCGTGCGCGGCCAGCGACGACATGCCGACCAGGAACAGCACGAGCTTCATGACTTGCCTCCCGGCGCGGCCGTGTTGATCTCGGGGTCTGAGCGGTAGGCGGTGACGACAAAGCCGAAGGGGTTCTCCATGCGGTCGCTTTCCTTGGCCAGCACCTGGGGCTGGTACTTGAACTCGATGCTGGCGACGTGCCGGGTGGTGACGTCGGGCAGGCTCCGCTCGGCGATGTGGACGACCTTTTCGTAGGTGACGGTGGCCTGCCCGTGGTTGCCCGCGCGGCCGGACGCCGCGAGCCGCACGCTGATGATGTTGATGCGCCAGTCCTGGCTGCCGGCCAGCTTCTTGTGCAGGGCCGTCTCGCCTTCGAACTGCTGGTTGTAGCTGGCGAAGACCGTGGGCACGGCCATGCGGGCGACCTGGTCGAAGTCGCGCTGCAGAAACATCCAGTTGTAGCCCTCGCGGGCCCGCACGAAGGCGGCGAGGTTGTGCTTGTCCAGCGCCTCCATCGGCGGGATGGTTTCGACGGCGAGGCGCTGCTGCACGGTGGCTTCGCCGGTGACCCGGTCGACGACGATGGGGATCTCGACCACGCGCCGCAGCGGCCCCTGGGCGAACACGGCGGCGATGCCGATGAAGCCCAGCGCAAAGCCGCCGATGGCGACGCACCAGGCGCGGCGCTCCGAGCGCTCCAGCATCAGGGCGTGGTCGATTTCCCAGCTGACGTTGGCCTCGATCGCCGCAGCGTCAGCGGCTGCGCGCGCTGCGGTGCGGGAGGCTTCAGGCAATGCAGCAGCTCTTCCTGGTGTCAGGACGGCACTCATGGTGGACCTCGTGTGTTTGGGGGGGCGGGCGGTCCCGCCCAGGGAACTCAGGGCATCAGGGCAGGTAGTCGGACACCTTGCCGGTGCGGATCAGCATCTGTTGCTGGTACTCGCGGTCACGGGAGCGGGCGATGCGTTCCTCGCTGTCGGCCATGCCTTGCAGCATTTGGACTTGCGAGAGTTCGTGGCTGAGCAGGGCGTTCTCGGCGCCGATGCGCGCTTGGATCTCCTGCACGGACTTCTGATCGTTGGTGGCGTTGATCTGGCCCATCAAGGAACGGATCTGGGTGAGGCGCCCGGAGGCAGCCCGCATCGCGTCTTGCAGCATGCCCTTTTGTTGGTAGGGCTGGGCCAGGGCTGCCTGGCAGTTCAGGCGGTCTGGCCCGGTGCGATCGGCGCAGTTGTAGACCATGGCCGCGTCGCGCAGCGTGCGGCCTGTCGTGCTGAGCCCGGCGTAGCCCGACGCCGTGATGTCGTTCAGCAAGGTGTAGGCGTTGGCCGGCACATAGTTGGCCAGGGCCGGGTTGTTGAAGACCTCGCCCAGGTTGCGCACACCGTTGATGCTGCGCAGCTGGTCTTGCAGCTTGGTGATCTGGTCGACCTGGTTCCGGATCTTGGTGATGTCGTTCATGACCTGCTGAACGGTCTGCAGCAGGTTGGCGACATCGATGACCGGGATGCCGCTGGCACGGGCAGGGCTGCCACAGGCCAGCAGCAGGGTGGCGGCAAGGATGCTGAGGCGTTGACGCATGACGATCTCCTTGGCTGCGGTGAATCAGTCGCGGCTGCGCATCGCGGCGCGCTTGTAGGCGGGGATGCGAGCGGCAGCACCCATGCCTTGGCGGGCCATGCGCCCGACGGCGGCGGCAGCGGCGCCGGTGGCGTGCCCGGCGGCGTAGGGGATGCCGGCGCCTGCACGGACAGTGCCGCCCGCAGCGTCAGCGGCGCCAGCACGGCCAGAGCGTGGCCCAGAACGCAGGCCGGCGACCATCATGGCGTTCTGGATCATCTGCACGCCTTGCTGCATGGCCGCGCCACCGGTGAGGGCGGAGGCAAGGCTTGGGGCTTGGAAGCAGATGATGGCCATCAGGATCATGACGATGCAGTACTTGATGGATTCGGCGACGGCGTTGAACGCGGGGCCGGCAAGTCCCCCTTGGTCCTGAATGGTCTGGACAAGCGTGTCGCCCATGTAGGCGCTGAGGCCCAGCGCAAAGAAGGCGAACCAGGTGACGACGACCGTGTTCAGCAGCATTGACAGCCAGCTGTCGAAGAACCGCGCGGTGGGCTTCCACGCCAGCGAAAGGACGAACAGCGGACCGATCGCGATCACGAAGGTCATCAAGACCTTGGCAAGGGTGATGACGAAGAGGGCAACGCACAGAAAGATGACGTTGCCGAACGAAGTGACGATGGTTGCGAACAAGAGGTCCAGCCGCCAGATGCTGGCGTCCTTCATCAGGTCGACCACAAGCTGGCTTGCCTTGTCGTTGAACATGTCGAGCACCGCGTAGGGGGTGCTCAAGGCTGCGGGTGAGGCCGATGCAGGCAGGAAGGTGGTTGCCACGCCGGTAGCCAGCGCGTTCGCCGTGTCTGCGATGTTCGAGATGTACAGGCCTCCCTGCAGCGACAGCGCCAAGACCAGGCTGATCTTGAAGACCTTCCACATGAAGGAGGGCACCGTTTCGGAAACCTCGTTGCGCGTGACCGCCCAGCCGTACAGAACAATCCAAAGTGTCATCACAGACAGCGCAACAGGCAGCAGGGCCGTCGCGAGCGCGGTGACGACGTTCAGCACGTAGCTGGTCAGTACGACGTCAAACTGATTGCCGACCCAGGTGAACATCGCTGGACTCCATCTATTGAATGACGCTGGTGGGCAGCGCCTTGGTACCCACGCACTTGGCTCCGGCTTCAGGCAGCGGGCACTGCATCCAGGCGCCGCGCAGCTTCACGATCCAGACTCTGGGCCGCTTCTCCTGGCCATAGGTCGAAGCTCGGCAAGTGCCCGCGCGTGCGTAGATTTCCGTGCATTCGCTCAAGCCTTGGCTGGTTTCCACCATGCGCCAGCCGCTTGGCGTGCAAGCGGGGTTGTCGGCTCGGCACGGTGCGGCAAGCGATGCAGAGGGCAGCGGCGGCGTCTCGACCTTCCTGCTCCCATCCGCCAACAGCGTCACCGCCTCATTGCCCTTGACGAACTGCGCCTGCGCACCCGCGGCGGCGAGCGCCACGGCCAGCGCGGCCAGTGAGTTGAGAAGGTAGCTTGCGGTCTTCATCGGGCTCTCCTTGCGTTGCGGGAGCCACGATCGTGAACCTCGCTGAGGAACTCGGGAAGCCACTGAAACGGATCGTTGCCATGCCGTTCGCGCACGGCGTCCAGCAGGGCGACGTTGTCGGTGGTGGCGGACAGCACGCTGATGAAGTCGTCCAGGCCGGCCAGGTCCAGCTCGCAGATGGCGCTGCCTTGGGGCTGCTTGACGAGGAAGCGCCGGCCGCCGTGCGCGCTGAGGTTGCGCACGATGTCGTACTCGGCCTGGCTGAGCCCGAAGCCGTCCACGTACTCCTCGCGCACGGCCTCGGGGTTGGCCAGGAAGATCTTGGTCACGCTCTGCTCGATCATGGTCCGGCCAATGGGGTGGCGGAGCACGTCGGACGGGCTTTGCGTGTCGAAGATGCCCAGGCCGTTCTGCTTGCGGATGGTCTTCTGCTTCTTCTTGGCGAAGTCGCTGAAGATCTCGTGGTCCAGCGCCTTCCAGAACTCCGAGATCACGTAGATGAGCCGGCGGCCGTCCACCAGCTCTTCCATGACCTGCAGCAGATAGAGCATGACCGGTGTGCGCACCTCGGGCAGGTCCAGGAACTCGGTCGTGTCAAAGCCGATGACGGTGGCCGAGTCGAGGTCCTGGAGTCGGTCATCCGCCTGGTCGAACACCCAGCCCAGCGCGCCGCCGTCGCACCAGCGGCCCAGGCGTTCATAGAGGCTGTTCTCGCCCGCCTTGGGCAGGTTCTGCCGGATCGTGGAGAAGCGCCGCAGATGGCGCGGCATCATGGCGACAGTCCTCACGGCGTCGGCAATGGCACGCTCGTCCGCCGGCATCAAGGGCAGGGCGGGTGTGGCGATGCAGGTGCGGATCAGCCGCTCCCAGAACTGCATGCGTGCCGGCGTCGGTTCACGTTGCAGCGGGTTGCATCCCGTGGGCTTGCCCGCCTCCAGCGTGAAGTAGCGGCCACCCAGGGCTCGCATCGCAATCTCGCAGCCGCGGTCGAGGTCGAACAACACCAGTCGCGGCGCGGGGTTCCACTTGCGCGTCAGCGTCAGCAGGAACATCTCCAGCGTCGTCTTGCCCACGCCCGTGGAGCCGATGATCAGCGTGTTGCCGGGCAGCTTCTTGTCCTCGGAGTCTTCGTCGACCGGGCTGCTGTGCAGGTTCAGATAGAAGGGCTGGCCCGACGGAGTGCGCAGCAGCGCCAGGGCCTCACCCCAGGGGTTGCCGTTGCGCTTGCCCTGCGGGAAGTTGTGGGCGCTGGCCAGCGCCGCAAACGCACGCGACGACAGCTTGGCCTCGCGTGGCCGCCATTGCCAGTTGCCCGGCATCTGGGCAAACCAGGCCGCATCGGCGACCAGGTCCACGGGCGACATCTGCAGGCTGGACGATTCACCGACGGCGCCTATGGCTTGCGCGGCACGCCGCCCCGCGTCGCCCACGTCGTCACCGAGCACGACCAGGGAGTAGTGGTACTCGCCCATGCAGAACTGGCCGTCGCCGAGCTCGTTCAGCGCGACGTCCATGTCGGCCACCTGGCTGGCGACCACGTCGTCGCTGGCGATGAGCTGGTCGCGCTGCAGTTCCAGCGCGCGCATGGCCTCGCGGCGCGGCAGGATGGAGAAGCTCTGCGTCTCGATGAACTCGCTGGCCTCGTAGAGCAGCGCGTTCAGGATGCCGGGCTCGACGGCGTCGGCGTACTCCTTGATGTCCACCAGCGCGGCATAGCGGCGCTGCGCGCCTTGCCGGATCTCCAGCTTGTCGGCGCCGAAGGACAGCCGGGCTGTCGGCAACGTCCGGTACAGCGGGCCGGCTGTCAGCGGCACGGGGCGCCAGCAGCCGTTGACGAGGAAGCCCAGGAACTCCGCGACATCCGAGTAGCTGCGGCCGTCTTGCTGGCGGGCGCCGAGCAGTTCGGGGCCAAAGCCCCGCAGCACGCGGCCGACGAGCGCCGAGCGTTCTTCCATCGTGCGCAGTGCCTCCGCCTGGGCGCTCGCGATCGTCGCGCGGGTCTTATGCGTGGACTGCACGGCGCGGCTGACGCGCGACTCGCAAGGCCGATAGACCAGGGTGAGGTACAGCTCATTGCTCACTAGCCGTTGTTGACCCAGCCTCGCCTGGTAGGCCAGGGACAGGTCGCGGGCGAAGCCGGGTTCAGCGGGGTGCTGAAGGCTGTCGGCCACGACGCGGTGGATGCGATGGGTCCAGATGGCCCATTGCCCGCCGGCCAGGTTGCGCAGCAGGCTGCACAAGGCCTCGTGGCGTTCGGCGATCTGGTGTGGGTCAGCGCACTCGAAGGCGACGCCGTCGAGCCGCCAGACCCGGAAGTAGTCGCCGCCGCGGGTGATGACGTCGTGCTCGCTGACGAGCGACGAGAACGGGATGAAGCGGGCCAGCGGATTCTCGGCCTGGGCGCGAACCCAGTGCCGGGGGCGCGGGCCGCTTCGCGTGAAGAGCCCGGCGAGGCTGGCGCGGTCAGGCATGCCAAGCATCGCGGCCTCCCCGGTACAGCGTAGGCGCGTAGCTGCGCGCCTGCCAGAAGCGGCCGTTGCGGTCGTGCAGGCGCAGCTTCATGGCGACGAACATCTGGCGGAAACGCTGATCGTCCTTGGCGGTCACGAAGCGCATCCACAACAGCGCGGGCACGATGGCAACCACCACGGCCAGCGCGAGCCACCAGCTGATGAGCGAGCCGCCCCACATGATCAGCAGCATGGCCGTGCCGAACAGCACGACCAGCGGCACCAGCGGAATACCCAGCTTCATGGCCGGGCGTGTGGCGCCCTTGTAGATGGCTTCACCTGACATGGCAGCCTCGGCCGTCAGCTGACGATGTAGGCCGACATGGCGCTGGCGCCGCCGATCAGCGTGCCGCCGATCAACACGTTGGCGACATCGGCCAGCCGGGCGCCCTGAAAGATCATCTTGAAGCCGGCCCAGATGATGGCGATGGTCACGACGGCGATTGAGATCGTCACCAGGATGGCGTTGACATTGACGACGGTGTCGTTGACCTTGTCGAAGCCAGCGGCAAGCACGGGCGAGGCGGCCAGGCTCAAGGTGGCGGCGGCCCACAGGGCGACCGTAGTTTTGAGGGCGTTGCGGTTCATCTCTGCTCCTTGAGTGACGTGAAGGGAACGGGGCGATGAGTGGCCGAGGCCACGGCGACGACCTTCTGCACATAGCCGTGCTGAAAGCCAGTCGTGAAGTTGCCGCTGTAGTAGCAGGACAAGGCGTGACGCAATGCGCCCTGGCTGCCTATGGGTGGCGAGGGTTGTGCGGGCTTTGCGGCGCGATCGAAGCACTCGGCCAGCACGCTTTGCATGGCGGCGAGGTTGGTGCAGGCATCGAAGGCCGACTCCAGCGTCAGGCCGAGGCGGTCGAAGTTGCCGACGTTGATCTGGCCGAGACCGACGCTGAAGTTCCAGCGGCCGGCCTGCAATGCCTTGGCGGTGGCGAGTGCCTCGCTGCGGGTGCGAGGTTGCCGTTCAAGCATGCCGCCCACCACGCCGATGGCCCAGGGGTTGAAGCTGCTTTCGACGCGGACGAGTGCGGTCGCCGTGTCGGTGTGCACCTGCGGCGCGCAGGCCAGCACGAGGGCAAGGAAGCTGGAGGTGTCCATGGCCGTGCTCATCGGGTGGCGATGCTGGGATCGACCGGCGGGCGGGTGGACAGCCAGGCGGCAAAGTCGTCTTCGAAGCGCGTGTCCCAGCTGCCGAGCTGAGCCTTCGCGGCCGAGCTGAACTCCGTCACCGCGTCACCCGCCATCGACCACCAGGTCTGCGAGAACGGCGCGCCGTTGACGGTGATGGCGATGGCGCCGGCGTAGTCGCAGCTGTGGACCGGGCCGTTGGGGCCGTCCCAGGTCCGCGTGTACTGCGGCGGGCAAAAGGCCGGTGCACTGGCCCAGGCATGGGAAGAGGAGTTGCCGGCGCCGGACATCGCGCAGGTCGGAAAGCCCCGCCCGCGCGCCAGGTCCCGAAACAGGTGCCGGATCGGCGTTACGCACTCGGGAATCGCCCGCCAGCTCGGTGCGGCCAGGCACAGCAGCACGATGCAGCCGTCCGCGGCATGGGCCGTTGTCGGGGCCACCAAGGTCGTGCACATCAGCACGCTGGCGATGCCGATGAGCTTGCTCGCCGCGAATTGATGTCGGACCTCAAACCCTGGCTTGGCTCGGTGCCGCGGCGCGTCTACATTTGGGATTGCATACATCGCAAGACCTCTGAATCGAATGCCGCAAGACGGGAATCTCGCGGCGGCTCGTTGGGAGCCATGCAATCAATCTAGAAGTCAAACCCCATCGGTCCGATGCTGGATTTGGGCCGATTTCCAGCACTGCTGGTGGCAGGTGAAGAGATGCCCACGCCAATAGCCTCTACCGAGGCGCTGGTGCACCCGCACCAGATCGAAGTCCAGGAATTCAGCTCCTACGACCTCGTCATCGACGCTCGAAGTCCCGAGGCATACCAGGAGGACCGGATTCCTGGCGCGGTCAACATCCCGGTGACCGAGGCCGACCGGGGTGTCGCTGCTGGATCAAACCTCGGTGTTGTCCGCGATGTCGGGCCCGCCATGCCATACACCCTGGCCAACCATGCCCGGCGCTTGCGCCCGGGCGCAGCGGTGCTTATCTACTGCGACAGGGGGGGCTCGGACAGCATGGTCTGGGCCGCGCCGCTGCGCACTGCTGGTTTCGTCGTCGATGTGCTGGCCGGTGGTTGGGCCTGCTATCGCCGGTGGGTCGCTGCCGGGTTGGAGGTCTTGCCACGAGCGTTCACGTTCCGCTTGCTGCTTGCGGCACCCGTCAGCGGGCTGTCGCGCGTCGTCAGGGCTCTGGAGGGGCAAGGGGATCAAGTCCTGGACCTGACCGCCCTGGCCGGGCAGCGGCTGGTGCCCGGGCTAGCACTGCCGGGCGATTTGGAGCCGTCGCAGCAGGCGTTTGAAACGCAGTTGCTCCATCAGCTGCGCAGGTTGGACCCGCGCCGACCCGTGTGGGTCCGCGTCGGACTGTGTGGGATGGGGCATCTGGAGTTGCCGCCGGCACTGCGTGATGCGCTTGCGATCTCGCAGGGCGCGCGGCTTGTGGTGCCCCTGTCGATCCGAGCATTGGCCTGGCAGGAATGCTTGCAGGCCAAGGGGGTCGGCCTGGACCAGTTGCTGGGGACCATCGGCGCATCTGCGCGGCTGCCAAAGGCGGAGGACTTGTTGCGATGGCAGCGGCTGGCTGAGTCCGGCCGCGAGCTCGACATGCTCGGCGAAATCATCAGCGACTTCGCAGAACCCTCATGCGTGAGTGAAGTCTGGTCTCGCGAGCCGAAGCTGATCCGAGTTGATCGCCTGACGGAACACACATTGACCGATGTGATCGACGCTCTGCGGGCTCATGACGCGTAGCTCGATCGGGCGAAGGATCAAAAGTGTCTCCTTGAGGAGGTCGGCCTGCAGGCAAGTCGGTGGCTCGACGGACAGCTCTGCAGCGGGTGCGGTCATTCGACTTTTCGAACTCGATGCCCGGAAGCGGCCGTTCAACGTTGGAGGTAACCGGCGCTGGAGCGCCAGCGGAGGGAACCCAACAAGCGCAGCTTGTTGGGCGTCCGGTTGACTGATGGGATGGACTCCCCCGTTTGTTCGCCGCGCAAGATCGCGGCACTGGTTTCCATGGGCGTGGGGATCAGGTTTGCAAACACGAGGAGTCCGTCATGCATGCTACGACCGTGGCCGTGGACCTGGCCAAGAGTGTTTTCCAGATCGCCGTTGCCGATGAGCACTGGCGCGTCGTCGAGACGCAGCGCCTGACGCGCTCGCAGTTCGAGCGCTGGTTCCTCAACCGCGAGGTCGGCCTGGTCGTCATGGAGGCCTGCGGCTCGGCTCACCACTGGGCCCGCTGGCTGAATTCGCTGGGCATCGAGGTGCGCCTGCTGCCGGCCCAGTACGTGCGCGCCTACGTGCGGCGCAACAAGACCGACGCCACCGATGCCGCCGCGCTGCTGGAGGCGGTTCGCGCCTCCGACCTGCGCCCGGTGCGCGTGAAGTCGGTGGAGCAGCAGGCGCTGCAGGGCTTGCACCGCATCCGTTCGCTGTGGATGGGTACGCGCACCTCGCGCATCAACGCGCTGCGCGGCTTTTGCCGCGAGTTCGGGCTGACGATCCCGCAGGGCGCCCGCACCGGGCTGGAGGTGCTGGGTCGCGTGCTGGCTGACCCGAACACGGGCGTGCCCGGTCTGATCCGCGACAGCGCCAAGCTGCTGCTCGAAGAGGTGCGGCTGCTGGAGGCGCGCATCGCTCAAGTCGAGCGCGAACTGGCCAACGCTGCGAAGCACAGCCCGGCTTGCACGCTGCTGCTGAGCGTGCCCGGCATCGGGCTGCTGACCGCCACCGCCATGGTGGCCGCCACCTCGGGCGACGTGACGCACTTCCAGGACGCGCGGCACTTTGCGAGCTGGTTCGGCCTCACGCCTCGCGAGTTCAGCTCGGGTGGCTCGCGCCACCTCGGGCGAATCTCCAAGAAGGGCGACCGCTACCTGCGCATGCTGCTCACGCACGGGGCGCGCAGCGTGCTCCGTGCCGCGACAGTGGCTGTCGAGAAGGGCAAGGTCTTGAGCGGCGTGCGGCATTGGGCGCTTGCCGTGCAGGCGCGCTCCAACCACAACAAGGCCACCTGCGCGCTGGCCAACAAGCTGGCGCGCATCTGCTACGCCACGCTGCGCGACCACGAAACATTCGACGAGAAGGCGGCTCTTGAAAGGAAAACCCGGCGCCAGAGCTTCGCGATGCCAGCGTGAGCACCAGTTCGTCTCAACAACCCAGCTTCTTCCACCACTTGCGATGGGTCTGATCGACCATCATGGCCAGCCGGGAGCCCTCCCACACCGCGCGACGCCGATAACTCTTCCGGCAGCTCAGCCTGCCGCTTGCAGCGTGTGGCGCCGCGGTGACGCAGATTCCATGTCGGCACGGGACTTCAAAGATCCCACTTCAGATGCCGGATATACGACTGCAGGTGCCTCTCCCAGCCAGCCCCTATCGATCAGGCCTTTGCCGTTGTGGGGGAGTCCATATAGGAGGGGTTAGGCGTCGGCGTCGACATGCTTCGACTCTACCAACGACACAAGCTTTAAACGATTGCCCTCTGGATCTTGAACCCAGGCAGCTTCAATGCGCCCATTAAACACTCTAGGCTCGGCAAGCGATGTAGCACCACACTGCTTGGCTTTCTCGAACAGACTCGAAACGTCGTTGCACCACAGAACTACTTCAGATTGCGATGGGCCTTGCTCAACAGGAAGGCCCGCTAGCCTTGCTAGGGCCTCTCGACTTGTGAGGCCGAGCGTAAATGCGCCGACCGAAAGCTCAACATGCTCAGCCATGCCGGTGGCCGGAAAGCGAAATCTTTCGACCATGCCCAAGGCCGCATAGAAGGATGCAAGACCTTCCGGGTCAACCGCGTAGACGTTGACTTGAGCGTTCGTTGGAGTTGCGGTCACATCGTGATTCCAGCTGCTGGATGCGTCTTAGACGCTTAACGTCTGCGCTCAGCGGCCGGCGAAGCCGTCCGCTGGAGCAAATGGTTGAGCATCGTTCCAATATTCAGCATCGCGCTGTCTTCCCCACCAAGGTGGAGCGACCGCTGAATGAGCGATGGCAAGACGGCTTCAATCATGCGGTCGTCCATCCTTGCGCTTGGCGATCAGTGTCCCGAGCAGTCGAAGTGCGACGAGGTATGCAAGAACGCAGCCAACAAACAACCACTGGCCGCCAAGCGCTGATTTGACAGGCTCGTAGAGCAAGCCAAGCAATCCGACCCCGACCAGATAGACGATGAATTGTGGGCTCGCCTTCATGCTGCTCAACGTCCAAGGTCAGCGGACAAGCCAGCGGAGCTGGCGCAGGTCCGCTGCAATGTGAGGTTGAGCATCATCGCCGTGCCGGCCACGGCTGGATTCGCGTGATCTGTTTTATAGAACCGGACCACAGGCCGAAATGCCCTTGTTCTTCCATCGAAAACACCCCCTCTATTAGTACATAGCGCTTGTCGGCGCCAGCCGCCGCCTTGCTAGGAACCATTTCGAGGTCAAGCCAAAGACCGTTCTTCGTGATGCCATACAGGTAGTCGTCGCGATGCAGATAGATCGCGTTACCCTCGAACTCCACCCGTGCGAACCCCTTGACCCGCACCTGCTTGCCGTCGAAATCCGCTGGCTTGGCAATGAGCGTGATCAATGAGACGTCGATGGGCTCCGCTATCGCAATACTCGCGAACAGGAGCAGCCCAGCAAGCGCAGATCGTCGCTTCATGATGCTCAACGTGCGAGGTCAGCGGGCGGCGAAGCCGTCCGCTGCAGCGACAGGTTATGGATCATTATCGAATTCACTTTCGACGACGAGCGGATCATCTTGCGACAAAACACTGACACAAAGATTGCCAGTGACGATCAGCCATTCGTTCCCCTCATATCTACCTTTCATTCCCTGGAGCTCCGACTCTTCACTGCCCCAGCCACCTCTAGCAACGCGAAGTACGTGATGCCCGAAGTGGAATCCTGGGGACTGCGTGTAGCGATACAGATCTAGCTCGTCTATCACTCGGAAAGCACGCGTGTCCGAGAAGGTGACTTCCAGTCCGCGGAAACGTCCTTCGCCTGCACGCTCGTTCGCTACTTGTATGGCGAGTTGAGCGCCATTAAAGCGGATGTGCGTGACGTCGGATAACGGATTCACACCGACACGCGGAGTGAATGGGTTGGTCTCAATCGCCATAACGTCTGCGCTCAGCGGCCGGCGAAGCCGTCCGCTGGAGCAAATGGTTGAGCATCGTTCCAATATTCAGCATCGCGCTGTCTTCCCCACCAAGGTGGAGCGACCGCTGAATGAGCGATGGCAAGACGGCTTCAATCATGCGGTCGTCCATCCTTGCGCTTGGCGATCAGTGTCCCGAGCAGTCGAAGTGCGACGAGGTATGCAAGAACGCAGCCAACAAACAACCACTGGCCGCCAAGCGCTGATTTGACAGGCTCGTAGAGCAAGCCAAGCAATCCGACCCCGACCAGATAGACGATGAATTGTGGGCTCGCCTTCATGCTGCTCAACGTCCAAGGTCAGCGGACAAGCCAGCGGAGCTGGCGCAGGTCCGCTGCAATGTGAGGTTGAGCATCATCGCCGTGCCGGCCACGGCTGGATTCGCGTGATCTGTTTTATAGAACCGGACCACAGGCCGAAATGCCCTTGTTCTTCCATCGAAAACACCCCCTCTATTAGTACATAGCGCTTGTCGGCGCCAGCCGCCGCCTTGCTAGGAACCATTTCGAGGTCAAGCCAAAGACCGTTCTTCGTGATGCCATACAGGTAGTCGTCGCGATGCAGATAGATCGCGTTACCCTCGAACTCCACCCGTGCGAACCCCTTGACCCGCACCTGCTTGCCGTCGAAATCCGCTGGCTTGGCAATGAGCGTGATCAATGAGACGTCGATGGGCTCCGCTATCGCAATACTCGCGAACAGGAGCAGCCCAGCAAGCGCAGATCGTCGCTTCATGATGCTCAACTAGGTTGTAGGGCGACAGTTTCGCTGCATAACACCGGCACCTGTCTGCATAACATCGGACACCTCCCGGGCCCGCAGGCCGCGTCATTGCTTGATTTCAAGCCGATTGACTGTTAATTTATACAGCATCTACGCTGCCAGCAAGTCCGGCATGCGGTCCGCTGCGTCGCGGAGGTCATTGTCTAGGCCTCCATCCGCAGGCTTGCTGCCCTTCAGGGCGGATTGGAGGCAAGGATGCTGGGTCCGTCAACAGCGCCCGATAGAGTGGCACCTCCGGTGCCAGTCGCTGCCTTGCCACCACTGCAGTCCAAGCGGCTGCTGGATCAGCTGAGGGAGCGAATTCGCTTCCTGCACTACAGCCGCCGTACCGAAGACGCGTACGTGCACTGGTGCCGGGCGTACATCCGCTTCCACAAGCTGCAGCATCCGAAGGACCTGGGCGGAGATGCCGTTGAGGCGTTCTTGAGCTGGCTCGCGGACGAGCGCCGGGTGGCTTCTTCGACCCACCGCCAGGCGCTGTCGGCCTTGCTGTTCTTGTACGGCAAGGTGCTGGGGGTCAACCTGCCGTGGATGCAGGAAATCGGCCGGCCGCGTAGTCAGCGCCGAATTCCCGTCGTGCTCACGCGAGAGGAGCTGGGTCGCGTTTTCGCGCTCCTGCAGGGCGAACATGCGCTGTTGGCCCAGTTGCTTTATGGAACGGGGCTTCGCATCACCGAGGCGCTGCAGCTCAGAGTCAAAGATCTGGACTTCGCGCATCGAGCCCTCATCGTCCGGCAAGGCAAAGGCGGCAAGGATCGAGTGCTTATGCTGCCGGAGGCTCTGCAGGCCCAGCTCAAGGTGCAGCTGCAATGTTCACATGTTCTCTGGTCGTCCGACCAAGCCGCAGGCACGAGCGGCGTCGAGATGCCCGACGCGCTGGAGCGCAAGTACCCAAGAGCAGGTGCATCTTGGGCATGGTTCTGGGTGTTTCCGCAGGACCATCACTCAGTAGATCCGCGCTCGGGCGTCGTGCGTCGGCATCACCTGTACGACCAGACCTTTCAGCGGGCATTCAAGCGAGCGGTCCAACGCGCCGGGATCCACAAACCCGCAACGCCGCACACACTGAGGCATTCGTTCGCCACACACCTGCTTCAGGATGGCTATGACATCCGTACGGTGCAAGATCTTTTAGGACACTCCGACGTGTCCACCACCATGATCTACACGCATGTGCTAAAGGTGGGCGGTGGGGCCGTACGCAGCCCCATGGACACCATGGCTGCTCGGTCAGCGGGGGTATCACTGGAGGCCTACAGAAACAGCCAGGAAGCAGTCATTCGTGACTGACCGCTGACAGCCTGTAGCTGTCGTCCGCCCCCGCCGAGCTGCCGCGACTTCCGGTAGCCTGACGGCATGCCCACCGAAGATCTCCGCGCCTTCTTGCTCCGCCAGCCCCTAGCTGCTCTCGCGGACCTCCTCGTCGAGTTTGCCAACGACCACCCCGAGGTGGACAAGCGCCTGCAGCGGCTGCAGCTCTCCGACAGTCCCAACAAGCTGGCGGCCATGTTCAAAAGGACGCTGGCCGGCTGGCGCCGCTCGACGAAGTACCACGACTACAAGTCCGTGCGCGAGTTTGCTGCAAAGCTTGAAATCTGGCTGGATCAGGTCGCCCGGGAACTTGCGCCGAAGGATCCTGCCCTGGCCCTGGATCTGTTCGAAGCGTTCATCGAAACGGACGCCGCCTTCTTCGAGAACGCCGACGACTCGGGCGGCGATGTTGGCGACGCTGTCCGCAAGGCCTGCCGGTATTGGCTGCAGACATCTGCCCAGTGCGAGGCGCCCGAGTCTGCCCTGGGTGGTCGACTGGTCAAGCTGGCTACCGCCGATGGCTACGGTGCACGGGAAGGCCTGTTCCGTGAGGCACACCTGCTGCTGTCCGAGCCGGCCATGCGCGAGATCTTGGCGCAGCTGGAAGCCAAGATGGCGGTGCTGGTCGCCAGGCACCGAGGGGCTGGCCAAGTGCCCTACGAGGTCATTAGCGTGTCCGCTTCAATGTCTCTCATCGGCGATGCGCTCAAGGACCCTGACGTGAAGGCCCGTGCCATCCTGAGCTACCGACCGGAGCCCAACGCGATGCAGAAGGAGGCGATCGCGCAGGGCTACCTGACTGCGAATCGCGCGGAGGACGCGATGAAGTGGCTGCAGGGCGACTGGGGCCACCTGGACGACCGCCGGCAGCGGCTTCTGGCGCAAGCCCACAGCCAACTGGGCAACGGCGAGCTCAGCCATCCGCTGCGGCAGGCGCTCTTCGAGAAGTCGCCATCGGTCGATGCCTTGCATCTGTGGCTCGACGGGTTGCCGCCCGCTCAGCAGGTCGCCGCGATGGGGCACGCAGGTGAGGTTGCACTGGCGCTGCCGAATCCAGGGTTGGCTGCGCAGCTCTTGATCGAACTTCATCGGGAGGCTGATGCGGAGGCTGTTTTGGTCGACAAGGCGGCAGCCATCGACGGCGCCGACTATTTCATGCTGCCAACGCTGGCGAAGACGCTGGCCGCGGGTGGACGCAGCAAGGGCGCGTCCGCCATCTACCGAGCGCTGACGCTCAACATCCTGGAGCGTGCCAATGCGCGCGCCTATGGGCACGCGGCACGCTATGTGGAGCACCTGGCGCTGATGGCTGCCACCGACCTGGCGCCGCTGTCGTCGCACGAAGACTTCATGGCGGCGCTGCGCAGCAAGCATGCACGCAAGACGGCGTTCTGGTCATTGCTGAACAAGGCCTGACTTCAGATCAGCCCGTACAGCTTGGCAATCCGCGTCGCCGAACGTCGGTCTGCGGCCTTGAGCTTGGCGCTGACGCGCTGGAATCGGCAGTCCACGGTCTCCGGCTTGAGGTTCATGGTCGCGGCGATGACCTTGCTGGAATGACCCGCGTCCTCGTGTCGCAAGAGTTCGAGGTCGGCCGGGGTGAGGCGAGAGCGTGCCATCAGCTCCTGCTTGATGGTCTGCAGCAGCCAGCGGTGCAGTTCCATCGCGAGCGCACGGGCGAGGATGCGGACCTTGTCGAAGGCGTCACACTCGAAGAAGCCAAGGTTGTGCGACCCAAGGCAGAGCACACCCACGCGCGATGAGCCCGCGCTGGTCGGCGCCGGGGCCACGATGGTGGAGGCGAAACCCAAGCCGGCCGAGACCTTCACGAATTCCTGCTCATGTGGCAGCAGGTCGAGCTGGCTGCCCAGCACCGGCTCCGACTGCAAGGTGGCGTAGCGCAGCCATGGATCGCGGTCATACCAGTCGCGCGCGGCGTACTCGCAGGCCCACAGCGGATCGCAGGCGTGCAGGGCGCGGTAGGAGGCGCGCGTGGCGTCGTCACGCACAAAGCTCAGGAAGACGCCGGCATCGGCGCCGAGCAAGGCCAGGACGTGCTGGAACAGCTCCAGCGCCCCGTCCGTCGAGGCGGCATCGCCGATGGCCGGCAGCAGTTCGAGGACGCGGCTTCCATAGTCCGGAGCGCGTGCGAGCGCTTCGAGACTGAAGAGTTCACCATTGGCGGCAGAGGGCTTCATGGCCGTCGCGGCGCAGTAGCGCGAAGCGCATCGGGTCATCAAAGCGTGTTGGCTCGGCGTCGCACCATCGCTCGAACACGCGGAGGTCCTTGAAGAACAGCGTCTGCACGAGGCAGGCGCCGAGCGCGCGAGACTGGGTGCGTTCGACAAGCAGCCCGGTGGCGGTGTGGTGCAGGTCGAAGGTGACGCTGGAACTGTTGGCGACCAGGCCGACGGCCTGCTTAGCAGTCTGTGCGCGACGGGCCTGCAGGGCCTGTCGCTTCGCGCCCAGCGGCCGGGCGGGCTGGTCGATGGCGTCGTTGTTACGACGCTTCTCGATCTGCTTCAACGTGTGTGGTGCCGCGACCGGAGCGGCGCCGTGTTGGAGGTCTGTGCTCATGGCGTCTCCAGAAGGCCCTCTGGCCGCAATGCCGTTCTGGGACGGCTTCTGGGGCGGCTGGCGATCACAGCCGCAGGGCGATTCCAGTGCACGCGGGGCACCGTGTCCACGTCATGGCGGTAACAGAAAGGTTTCGCCAGTTACTACCGAATGCATTGCAGTTTCGTCCCATGGCGTCCCGCTGGTTGGTGCACGACGCGGCGATGGTGAGGACCGTTTGCGTGGGGCGTGCCAGGTCGTGACGGGTGGTTTTTCATAGTTGAGATCTGCACCTGTTCGCACGCACGCAAGGGGAATGCAGCATGGGCGGCGCCCCCGTTTGACGTGTTCGACGCTGCGACGCGAAGCGGCACTGGCTGGGACACTCTGCTTACGAAGTGTTGCCGTGCGGTATCAAAGTTAGGGGTATTGGCGATTCAATGAACCCCAGCAGATGCGGCGCGGATCGGTCCTTCCGCCTGCTCATGAAGGAGCTTGGCATGCTGGTGTTCTATGTGCGGCAACCGCGGCCGGATGCGCGGTACTGGGCCGGGCGAGAGATCCTCGCCGCAGTGGACGCGGTGGGCTGGCCGATCGCGTG
This sequence comes from Pelomonas nitida, assembly GCF_043555975.1. Lineage (NCBI taxonomy): Bacteria > Pseudomonadati > Pseudomonadota > Betaproteobacteria > Burkholderiales > Sphaerotilaceae > Roseateles > Pelomonas nitida. The sequence continues at coordinate 48,908 of NZ_JBIGIA010000014.1, forward strand.
GATCGTGGTCATCCGCTCCGTCGATGTGCCCGTCGGCGTGATGGGCCCCTTCTTCATCTCGGTCTGTGTGCTCTCGGCGCTGACGCGGCTGCGCCGGGCGCTCTGGGAGAACCATCGCTACTGGTTCACGACCTGGAAGTGGGGGCGCTATGTGTTCGCCATCTGGGTCGCCGGCATGGCGATGAAGCTGGCGATGGGCGTTTAGGGCCTGGGCTCAGTGGCTGGAGTCCGGGCGTTCTTCCAGCCACTGGTCGATGTCGGTGAGGCGCCAGCCGACGGCGCGAGGGCCCAGCTTGATGGCGCTGGGGAAGAGCTTCAGCGACATCAGCCGATATATGGTGGATCTGCCCAGCGTCGTCATGCGCCGTACCGAGGCCATGCGCAGGATGACGGTCGGGGCGTCTGCGGGCGTCGACGTGCTTGCGCGGGATTCAGACTGCTGCATTTCCTGTCTCCGGTGGTCGGGTCAAGGAAATTTAGGTGCTCGCCGGGCGCGGGCGGGTGCTGGATTTGGCGGTGAATCCGGCGTCGCCTTGGCTGGGCTAGGGATCGCGTTCGGATCAGCTGTGTGGCGTCAACGTGCAGGGCTGCAGCAGCGAGCTTCTTTGGGCCGCCAAACGTGCCAGCAAGTCGCCGGTTTACCCACTGGTTTACCCATTGAGCATTCGGCGGGCCGAGAAAGGAAAAAGGACTTAGAGGCTTTCGCTTCTAAGTCCTTGATCTACTTCAATAAAAATGGTCGGGACGGCGGGATTCGAACTCGCGACCCCTTGCACCCCATCGAAATCATTGGGTGCCTGCTGCTGCGGCGCGAAGTGTATCCAGGTAGTCGGCCCAGGCTTGCATCATTTCGCGGCGCTTCGGCAGGTGCTCCGCATGGTTGTAAGCGGCCTTCACGGCATTGCGTTCGGCATGCGAAAGCTGCCGCTCGATGACGTCAGACGGCCAACCCCGCTCGTGGAGCATCGTGGAGGCCATCCCTCGAAACCCGTGTGCGGTCAAAGTCGTGCGGTCGTAACCGAGGCGCCGCAAGGCAGCGTTTACGGTGTTCTCGCTCATCGGCTCACCGTTCGTTCGGTTGCCAGGGAACACCCACTTTCCATTCCCTGTGAGTGGATGGATCTCCTTGAACAGAGCAAGCGCCTGCCTGGACAGCGGCACGATGTGCATCGTGCGCCCCTTCATCTTGGCGGCCGGTATGCGCCATTCGGAGGCGTCCAAGTTCACCTCGGCCCATTCCGCTTGCCTGAGCTCGCCTGGCCTGACGAACAACAGGGGCGTGAGCTTCATGGCGCACCGGGTGATGAGGCCGCCTTTGTGACTATCGATGTCGCGCAGCAACTGACCAACCTCACGGGGATCCGTGATCGTCGGGTAGTGCTCAGGGCGCCAGGCGGGCAGCGCGCCCCGCAGGTCCCGGCTTGGGTCGCTCTCTGCAAGGCCTGTGGCGACAGCGTAGCGAAAAACCTGGCTGCAATTTTGCTGGACGCGATGGGTCGTCTCGATCGCGCCGCGCTCTTCGACACGCTTCAGAAGCTCAAGCAGTTCGGTCGGTTTGATGCTGCTGATCGGGCGTGAGCCAATCCAGGGGAACACGTCGCGTTCCAGGCGCCTGATGATCTTGTCCGAATGCGACGCCGCCCAGGTGGCTTCGTTCTTGGCAAACCATTCCCGCGCGACGGCCTCAAAGCTTCCTGGCAGGGCGACGCCTGCTTCGAGCATCTCAGCGATTGCCCGCTGCTTGGTGATCTCGGCCTTCTTCTCCTGGCGTGCTGCGCTTGGGTCAACGCCTTCGCGTACCAGCTTCCGTGCTTCGGCCGCTTGCTTTCGTGCCAATGCCAGCCCGGTGGCCGGGAAGGTGCCCAGGCTGAGCGTCTTGCGCCTTCCCTCAAAGCTGTAGTCGAACCGCCAGCCATGGGATCCGCCCTTGACGAACAGCAAGAGGTAGAGGCCGGCGCCATCGCTCAGCCGTTGCCGGTTGTCGCCCGGCCTGATGGCGTTGATCGTGGCGGCAGAGGGGATGAGGTGCTGGGCCATGCAGTAACTTTGCGGTGCAAGTGCCGAAATTTTCCGGTTACTGCGCCAGTTACTGCAATGTGATCTCGGATCCCCCGGGACGGGGTGGGACTGTTTGGGCAAGAAAAAAGCCCCAGAGCGTTGATTCTCAAGGGCTTTTTGGCTTTTCGGGACGGTTTGGAGCCGCCTGAAATGATCGGATGGTGGAGAGGAGGAGGATCGAACTCCCGACCTCCGCATTGCGAACGCGGCGCTCTCCCAGCTGAGCTACCCCCCCACGCGAAGCAAAAAGTATAGCCTGACCTGGCGGCTGCTATGGTCGTGCGTCATGAGGCTTGCCAAATCGCCCGCTGGGTTGGCGGGGCAGTACGACAGCAGCGCCTGCGTTGCCGACAGTGTGGCCGTGTTGGCGCGCTGGGCCGAGGCGTCGGCGCGGGTGCGTGGGCAGGTGCGTGGCGCGCGAGACGTCCGGCATGGCGCGGGGCCGAGGCAGACGCTGGATGTGTTTGCACCGGGCGCAGCGTTCGCAACGGTGGGCTCGCCGTTTTGCGAAACCTTGCCGGGTTGCGATCGCTTCACCGTGCTGCACAACCTGGCCGACCCGCAGGGGCGCGCACACCAACTGGCGCGGCAGCTGCTGGGGCTGCGCTGGTACAGCGGTCTCGTGTGGGCGCTCAGGCGGGCAGGGAGACGGCGTCCAACAGCTCGCTCTCGATCTGCAGCTGGGCCTTGTTCTGCTGCAGGGCCGGGCCGTCGAGCAGGAAGGTGTCTTCCACGCGCTCGCCGAGCGTCGAGATCTTGGCCAGTTGCAGGTTGATGCCGTGGCGAGCGAGGACGCGCGCAATGGCGTAGAGCAGCCCGGCGCGGTCGCTGGTGGAGATGGTCAGCAGCCACGCGGTGGCGCGTTCGTCGGGGCGCAGCGAGATGCGTGGCGTGTAGGGAAAGCTCTTGACGCGCCGTGACAACCGCCCGCGCCGCGGCTCGGGCAGCGGGCCGCCGGCCTGCAGCATGGCGGCGAGTTTCTGCTCGACCATGGGCACGAGGTCGCGGTGGTGCACGTCGGCCTCGGGGCGGATGGCCTGGAAGGTGTCGAGCGCATAGCCCTTGCGCGTGGTGTGAACCTTGGCGTCGAGGATGCTGAAGCCGGCGCTGTCGAAATAGCCGCAGATGCGGGCGAACAGGTCGGGCTGATCGGGCGCGTAGACCAGCACCTGCAGCCCTTCGCCGACCGGGGACGGGCGGGCGCGGACGACGGGCGTCTGCGTGTCGACGTGGCGCCACAGCGAGCGGGCATGCCAGGCCAGCTCCGCGCCGTCATGGCGGGCGAAGTAGCTCACGGCCAGCGTGTTCCACAGCGGCTCCTCGGTGCCAGGCAGCTGGGAGTGCAGCGCCAGGTCTTGCCGGGCCTCCTGCTTACGGGCCTCGATCTCGGCATCGGCGTTGATGCGCGCGCCGCCGAGCGCACGCAGCGTGATGCGGTACAGGTCCTCCAGCAGCTTGCCTTTCCACGCGTTCCAGACCTTGGGGCTGGTGCCGCGGATGTCGGCGACGGTCAGCAGATAGAGCGCGGCCAGGCGGCGCGTGTCGCCCACCTTGGCTGCGAACGCGGCGATGACCTCGGGGTCGGAGAGGTCCTCCTTCTGTGCCACGCGCGACATCGTCAGGTGATGTTCGACGAGGAAGACGCACAGCGCGGCGTCGTCGGCGCTCATGCCGTGCTGGCGGCAGAAGCGGCGCACTTCCACGGCGCCGAGCTCGGAATGATCGCCACCGCGGCCCTTGGCCACGTCGTGGAAGAGGGCGGCGATGTAGAGCAACTCCGGGGCGTCGAACTGCGCGGCCAGCTGCGAGCAGAACGGGTATTCGTGCGCATGCTCGGGCACGAAGAAGCGGCGCACATTGCGCAGCACCATGAGGATGTGCTGGTCCACGGTGTAGACGTGGAACAGGTCGTGCTGCATCTGCCCGACGATGGCGCGGAACACCCACAGGTAGCGGCCCAGCACCGAGGTCTGGTTCATGAGCCGGAAGACGTGCGTCTGCCCCAGCGGCTCGCGCAGCATGGCCATGAAGGTGGCGCGGTTGACCGGGTCGCGGCGCCAGGCGGCGTCCATGAGGCCGCGCGCGTTGTAGAGCGCGCGCAGCGTGCGGGCCGACATGCCCTTGATCCCCGGCGTTTGCTGGTAGACGAGGAAGGTGCGCAGGATGGCGTGCGGATCACGCTGGTAGAGGTCGTCGGTGGCGACCTCCAGCATGCGGCCCCGGTCGCGGTAGTCGGGGTGGCCCTCGATGGGCCGCAGCATGCTGTGCTCGGAGCCGTTGAGCTGCTCCTCGAGGTTGAGCAGCAGGATCTGGTGCAGCTGCGTGACGGCCTTGGCCGCCCAGTAGTAGCGCCGCATGAGCACCTCGGAGGCGCGCTGCGAGGCGGTGTTCTGGAAACCGAAGCTCAGCGCCACGGCGTTCTGCAGGTCGAAGACGAGGCGGTCCTCGCGCCGGCCGGCCACGGCGTGCAGCCGGGCGCGGATGAGGCGCAGCTGGCCTTCGGTGCGCTGCAGTTGGCGGCTTTCGAACGGGGTGATCAAGCCGCGCGCGCTGAGCGCCTTCCAGGTGTTGCCGAAGCCAGCCGCCCGGGCGATCCAGATCAGCATCTGCAGGTCGCGCAGGCCGCCGGGGCTTTCCTTGCAGTTGGGCTCGAGCGCGTAGGGCGTCTCGTCGAACTTGGTGTGGCGCTGCAGGCTCTCCAGCGTCTTGGCGCGGAAGAAGGCCTTCGGGTCCATGGCCTGCATGAAGCGCTTGGCCATGCGCTTGAACAGCCGGGCATCGCCAGCCAGGGCGCGGGCCTCCAGCAATGCCGTCTGCACGGTGACGTCGCCCTCGGACTCGGACAGGCATTCGCCCAGCGTGCGCACCGAGGAGCCGATCTCCAGCCCCACGTCCCAGCAGGAGGTGATGAAGGCCTCGATCGCGGTCTTGGCCGGCCCGGGCTGGTGGGCTTCCACGCCGTCGGGCAGCAGCACGAGCACGTCCACGTCCGAGTGCGGGAACAGCTCGCCGCGGCCATAGCCGCCCACGGCCGCGAGGCAGGCGCCTTCGGGCATGCCGGCTTGCGCCCACAGGCTGCGCAGCGTCTCGTCGACGTGGCGCGCGATGCGCCGCACCAGCCGCTCGGCGCCGACCTGCGTGGGCTGCTCGGCCAGGAAGCCGTCGATGAGCGCCTGCTTGCCGGCCTTGAACTGCAGGCGGAGGTTGGCGAGCGGCTGCACGTCAGGCGGTCGCGGTGGCGGCTTGCGTGATGAAGGCGGGCGGTGGCGGGCTGCCGGCGGACAACGTCATGATCTCGTAGCCCGTCTCGGTGACGAGCAGGGTGTGCTCCCACTGGGCCGACAGCGAACGGTCCTTGGTCACGATGGTCCAGCCGTCGCCCAGCTCCTTGATCTCGCGGCGGCCCGCATTGATCATGGGTTCGATGGTGAACATCATGCCGGGCACCAGTTCGTCCAGCGTGCCGGGGCGGCCGTAGTGCAGCACCTGCGGGTCTTCATGGAAGACGCGGCCGATGCCGTGGCCGCAGAACTCGCGCACGATGGAGAAGCCGGCGTTCTCGGCAAAGGTCTGGATGGCGTGGCCGATGTCGCCCAGGCGGGCGCCGGGCTTGACCTTGGCGATGCCCTTCCACATGGCCTCGTAGGTGAAGGCGCACAGCCGCCGGGCGGCGATGGAGCCGTCGCCGACGACGAACATGCGGCTGGTGTCGCCGTGCCAGCCGTCCTTGATGACGGTGACGTCGATATTGACGATGTCACCGTTCTTCAGCGGCTTGTCGTTCGGGATGCCGTGGCAGACCTGCTGGTTGATGGATGTGCAGATCGACTTGGGGTAGGGGATGTAGCCGGGCGGGCAGTAGTTCAGCGGCGCCGGGATGCCTTGCTGAACGTTGACGATGTGGTCGTGCGCCAGCTTGTCCAGTTCGTTGGTCGTGACGCCGGGTTTGACGTGCGGCGTGAGCATGTCCAGCACCTCGGAGGCGAGGCGCCCCGCGATGCGCATGCCTTCTACATCGGCGGCGGTCTTGATCGTGATGGGCATGGCCGGATTATCCCCGTTGCCCCGGGCGTGCCGGGTCAGTCCTTCCAGATGTCCATGCCCATGTAGGCGGTGGCGAGCACGACGATGCCGAAGGCGATGCGATACCAGGCGAAGATCTTGAAGTCGTGGCTGGAGATGTAGCGGATCAGCCAGCGGATGCACAACAGCGCGCTGACGAAGGCGAACACCAGGCCCACGCTGAACATCGGCAGGTCGGCCCAGGCGAGGGCGTCGCGTTGTTTCAACACCGAGTAGGCGCCGGCGCCCATCAGCGTCGGGATGCCGAGGTAGAAGCTGAACTCGGTGGCTGCCTTGCGCGACAGGCCCAGCACCAGGCCGCCGATGATGGTGGCGCCCGAACGGCTGGTGCCGGGGATCATCGCCAGGCACTGCAACAGGCCGACCTTGAGCGCGTCCAGCGGACGCATGTCATCCACCGTCTCGACGCGTGCCCGGCGTCCGCCCACCAGGTCCAGTTCGCCGTACAGGCGCTTGTGGCGCGACTCCACCCACAGAATGATGAGGCCGCCGATGATGAATGCCATGGCCACCGGCACGGGGTGGAACAGGTGTGCCTTGATGTACTTGCCGAAGGCCAGACCCAGCACCACGGCGGGGATGAAGGCGATCAGCACGTTCAGCGCGAAGCGGCGGGCTTGCGGTTCGCGGGCGATGCCGGTGACGGTGCGCTTCAAGCGCTCGCGGTACTCCCACACCACGGCGAACATCGCGCCGGTCTGCACGGCGATCTCGAACACCTTGGCCTTCTCCCCCACGAAATTCAGCAGCGAGCCAGCGAGGATCAGGTGCCCCGTGGAAGAGATGGGCAGGAACTCGGTCAACCCTTCGACGATGCCCATGACGGCGGCTTTGATCAGCAGGATGACATCCACAACACGGCTCCGGAAATGCGGCAAGAATGGCGGCGCAGTGTAGCCAGCGCGTCGCGCTTTCCCCGTTGCAGGAGGTCGGTGTCAAGGGCTACATTACTGACCCCTCGGTCACTAACTGCGCCGCTTTGACCACCACCGTCCCCCGTCAGCGCCGCAAGGACGCACGCCCGCAGGAGCTGCTGGACGCTGCGCTGGCGCTCTTTGTCGAGAAGGGGTTTGCGGCCACGCGCAGCGAGGAGATCGCCACGCGCGCGGGGGTCGCCAAGGGCACGCTCTACCGCTACTACCCCAGCAAGGACGAGCTGTTCAAGGCCATGGTGCGCGAGAACCTCTCGATCCACATCGCTGAATCTGCCGCCCAGGCCGCCCAGTACGCGGGGCCGATCGCCGGGCTGCTCAACGAGATGATGCGGGCCTGGTGGGCCAAGGTGGGCGATGGCAACGCCGGCGTCGTGTGCAAGATCATGATGATCGAGGCGCGGCACTTTCCGGAGCTGGCCCGCTTCTACGTCGACGAAGTCATCCAGCCGTCGAAGGCGCTCATCGGCGGGCTCATCGAGCGCGGCATCCGCTCCGGCGAGTTCCGTGCGGTGCCGGTCGAGGCGACCGTGCACCTGCTGATTGCGCCGATGCTGCACCTGCTGTTGCATGAGCACTCGTTCGGTGAGCATGACGTCTGCCACCAGACCATGGGTGCCGCCGAGCTGCTGGACGCCCAGCTGTCACTGTTGCTGCACGGCCTGCTGGCCGAACCGCAGGGCACCTAGAATTTTCCTTTTTGCCGCACCGTCCCCGGAGAACAAGATGAACCTCGAACAAGCCCGCTTCAACATGATCGAGCAGCAGATCCGCCCCTGGGACGTGCTCGACCCCAGCGTGCTGGAACTGCTGCACGTGGTGCACCGCGAGGATTTCGTGCCCGAGGCGCACCGGCCGCAGGCCTTCGTCGACACCGAACTGCCGCTGACGGAGACCCGCCGCATGCTGGCGCCGCGTGTGGAGGCGCGCCTGCTGCAGGAGCTCAAGGTCCAGCGGCACGAGAAGGTGCTCGAGATCGGCGCGGCCACGGGCCACCTGGCCGCGTTGCTGGGGCACAAGGCGCAGCGCGTGGTCGCGCTGGAGGCCGACGCCGGGCTGGCCGCTGCGGCGACCGCCAACCTGCGGCGGGCCGGCGTGCTCAATGTGACGGTGCTGAACCAGGACGGCGCCGGTGGTCTGGCCGCCGAGGAGCCGTTCGACGCGATCCTGCTGTCGGGCTCGGTCGCGGCCGTGCCGCAGGCGCTGCTCAACCAGCTCAAGGTCGGCGGGCGCCTGGCAGCCATCGTCGGCGGCGAGCCGGTCATGCGCGCCGTGCTGATCACGCGCACGGGCGCCAGCGAGTTCCGTACGGTCGAGCTGTTCGACACGGTCGCCGGCCGGCTGCCAGGTTTTGCCGAGGCGCCAGCGTTCCGCTTCTGAGCGTGAGGGCCGCCTGTCGCCGCCAATTGCCGTCTGCCGCCCTAGGGCGGCAACTCGTCGCATGGCGCCGGACACCGGCAGGCTTTGCGTCTATAACCCCGGTCGCTGCTTAATTCAACGCTTCAGCCAAGGAATCCCATGCCCCTCGTCCCCGTGCAACGCCTGATCCTGCAACCGCTGGCACTCGCCGCCGGCCTCGTGCTGTCCGGCATGGCGCAGGCTCAGAGCCTGCAGGAGCTGTACGACGCGGCAAGGGGTTATGACGCCACCTACCTGGCTTCCAAGGCCAGCGCCGATGCTGCCGCCGCGCGCGCCGCGCAGGCCGAGGCGCTCACCCGCCCGACGCTGGGCTTGACGGCGTCCGGCACGCAGGCGCGCAACGATCCGCCCGGCAGTGGCACCAGCGTCAATTCCCGCACGCTGTCGGCAGGGCTGCAGGGCAAGTACGCGGTCTACAACGCGGCCAACGCGCCCACGATCGACAAGGCGCGGCGCGGCTTCGAGGTGGCCCAGGCCGACCTGGAGACCGCTGAGCAGGACCTCATCGTTCGCCTGGCCACGGCTTATTTCGACGTGTTGGCCGCCAAGGACGCGCTGACCACCTCGCAGGCCAACAAGGCGGCCATCGCGGAACAGCTGGCTTCGGCCAAGCGCAATTTCGAAGTGGGCACCGCGACCATCACGGACACCCGTGAAGCCCAGGCCCGCTACGACCTGGCCGTGGCGCAGGAACTCGCGGCCGACAACGACTTGCGCGTGAAGCGCGTGACGCTGGACCAGTTCGTCGGCCGCGTGGGCGTGGAGCCCAAGGGCCTGGCGCAACCGGTGGCGCTGCCGGCGCTGCCGAGCGACAACGTCGACACCTGGGTCACCACCGGAGACGACCAGCACCCGTCCGTGCGCAAGGCTCGCCTCGGGCTGAACGTGGCACAGCTCGATACCCAGATCGCCCGCGCGGGCGAGCGGCCCACACTGGACGCGAGCGCCACGGTGGGTGGACAGAACCTGCACAACAACCTGAACGGCTCGGCGGCGACGTCTTCCGGTGTCGGCACGACGAAGACGGCCAGCGTCGGCCTGACGCTGACCTACCCGCTCTACACCGGTGGCCTGACGCAGAACCGCATCAAGGAAACCCTGGTGCTGGAGGAGAAGGCCCGCAACGACCTCGATTACGCGCGCCGCAGCGTCGCCGAGGCCACGCGCCGCGCGTTCTTCGGCGTTCAGTCGCTGAAGGCGCAAGTGGCGGCCTATGAGGCGGCCGAGGCTTCCAGCAAGCTCGCGCTGGAAGCCACTCAGCTGGGCTACAAGGTGGGCGTGCGCGTGAACCTGGATGTGCTGAACGCGCAGACCCAGCTCTACACCACGCAGCGAGACCTGGCCAAGGCGCGGTACGACGTCGTCGTCAACGGGCTGAAGCTGCGCCAGGCGTCGGGCCAGTTGCGCGCCGAGGACTTGAGCGCGGTGAACACGCTGTTGGTCAGGTAGGCCACGGTGGGGCACCCCGGCGGGAGGCCGGCGCAGCCATGACGCACCCCGCCACGGCGGGGTTTTTCATGCCCGCTTGCTGCCCAGCACGTTCAGCGGAATCTTGAGGTAGCTGACGCCGTCGTCCTCGGCCGGCGGCAGGCGGCCGGCGCGGATGTTGACCTGGATGGACGGCAGGATCAGCGTCGGCACCTCCAGCGTTGCGTCGCGGGCGCTGCGCATGGCTACAAAGGTGGCCTCGTCGATGCCGTCGCGCACATGGATATTGCCGGCGCGCTGCTCTGCCACCGTCGTTTGCCAGGCGGCCGGCCGGCCGGCGGGTGGGTAATCGTGGCAGACGAACATGCGTGTGGCGGGTGGCAGCGCCAGAAGGCGCCGGACCGACGCATAGAGTGTTCGCGCATCGCCGCCGGGGAAGTCGGCGCGCGCGGTGCCCACGTCGGGCATGAACAGCGTGTCGCCAACGAACACCGCGTCCTCCACGAGATAGGCCATGTCGGCCGGCGTGTGGCCGGGCACGAGCAGTGCGTGCACCTCGATGTCACCGATGCGGAAGACCTCGCCGTCCTTGAAGAGGTGGTCGAACTGCGCGCCGTCGGGCAGGAAGTTGCGCTCCAGGTTGTAGAGCTTCTTGAAGGTGGCCTGAACCTCGCGGATGCGCTCACCGATGGCGATGCGGCCGCCGACATGCTCCTGCAGGTAGCGCGCGGCGGAGAGGTGGTCGGCGTGGGCGTGGGTTTCGAGGATCCACTGCACCCGCAGGTCGTGCTCGCGCAAATAGGTGATCAGGCGGTCGGCCTGTGCGGTGCCGGTGCGGCCGGACTTGAGATCGAAGTCGAGCACCGGGTCAATGATGGCGGCGCTGCCGGTGGTGGCGTCGGCGATGACATAGGACACGGTGCTGGTGGCGGTGTCGAAGAACGCCTCGATCGTGATGCTGCTGCCGGCCATGGCGGCTCCTGGTCGTTCACTCTGTTGATTGACATTATATTTTTCAGTAAACTGAAGTCAATTCACGGAGCCGTCATGTCCCCAGCCGTCATCGATCCCGAGCTGCTGCGCCAGGCCGCCAGTCAGGCGGTCGGCGCGCTGAAGCTGCTGGCCAACGAGGACCGCCTGCTGCTGCTGTGCCAGCTGTCCCAGGGCGAGATGGCGGTCGGTGACCTGGAGGCGGCGCTGGGCATCCGCCAGCCCACGCTGTCCCAGCAGTTGGGGGTGCTGCGTGCCGAGGGCGTGGTGGACACGCGCCGAGACGGCAAGCGCATCTTCTACAGCGTGGCCGATGCGCGGCTGCTGCAGGTGCTGGCCGTGCTCTACCGGCTTTACTGCCCGAAGGAGTGAGCGATGACGATTGACTGGCAGGCCTTCACACCGCTGGCTTCCCTGGCCGGCGGAGTGCTCATCGGCGCCGCTGCGGCGCTGTTCGTCTTGTTCAACGGCCGCATCGCGGGCATCAGCGGCGTGCTCGGGGGGCTGTTGCGGCCGGCCCGGGGCGATGTCGGCTGGCGCGTCGCCTTTCTGGCGGGGCTGATCGCCGCACCGGCCGTGGTCGCGCTTTTTGCGGCGGTGCCTGACGTGCGCATCGACGCCGACTGGGGCCTGCTGGTGCTGGCCGGCTTGTTGGTCGGCGTGGGCACGCGTTTTGGCGCCGGCTGCACCAGCGGGCACGGCGTGTGCGGGCTGTCACGGTTGTCGCTGCGGTCGTTTGTGGCGACGTTGGTCTTCATGGCGGCTGGCTTCGCGACGGTCTTCGTGCTGCGTCACGTCGCTGGCTTTTGAAGGAGCGGAACATGCCTCTCGTCACTGCATGGCTGGCCGGCCTCGTGTTCGGGCTCGGCCTCATTCTGTCGGGCATGGCCAGCCCGGCCAAGGTGCTGGGCTTCCTGGATATCGCAGGCGCCTGGGACCCGTCGCTCGCGCTGGTCATGGTGGGCGCCATCGGTGTCGGGCTGGTGGCCTTCGCCGTGGCGGGTCGGCGGCGCGCAACGCTGCTGGGCGGCGAGATGGCGCTGCCGGCCGCGCGCCGCATCGACCGGCGGCTCGTCGGCGGCAGCCTGCTGTTCGGCATCGGCTGGGGTGTTGCCGGCTTCTGCCCGGGGCCGGCCCTCGTGGCGCTGGGGCTGGGGTTGCCGAAGGCGGTGGTCTTCGTGCTGGCCATGCTGGCCGGCATGGGCGTTTTCGAGTTGCTGGAGCGCCGGCGCGGGCGCTGATCCTGCGCAGATCGCTGGGCCTGCTGCAAACTGGCGCGAAAATCCGCGCCCATGCTGTTCCTGCTTTCGCCCGCCAAGTCGCTCGATTACGACACACCCACGCCGCCCGAATTGGCCGACGCGTTGACCCGCCCCCAGTTTCTCGATGACACCGCCGCGCTGATCGACGTGCTGCGTACCAAGAGCGTGGCGCAGGTTCGGGAGTTGATGGACTTGTCCGAGCCCTTGGCGCAGCTGAATGTGGATCGCTATGCGGCCTGGCAGCGGCGCTTCACGGACAAGAACAGCAAGCCCGCCGTGCTGGCGTTCAACGGCGACGTCTACGACGGGCTGGACGCGCGCACCTTGTCGGCTGACGACCTCGCCTGGGCGCAGACGCATGTGCGCATGTTGTCGGGCCTATACGGCATTCTGCGGCCGCTCGATCGCATGCAGCCCTACCGGCTGGAGATGGGCACGCGTCTGGCCACGCCGGCCGGCGCCAACCTGTACGACTATTGGGGCGACCGGCTCGCGCTGCACCTGAACAAGCTGGCCGGGGCCGAGAAGGCGCCGGTCATCGTCAACCTGGCGTCGCAGGAATATTTCCGCGCCGCGCAGCGCAAGGCGCTGAAGCCGAGAGTCGTCGATTGCCAGTTCGAGGACTGGAAGAACGGCGACTACAAGATCATCAGCTTCTTCGCCAAGCGGGCGCGCGGGCTCATGGCTCGCTTCGCCATCCAGCAACGCCTGGAAACACCGGAGGGGCTGAAGTCGTTCAATCTGGACGGCTATCGTTGGGCCCCCGAGGCCTCTTCTCCGGATCAACTGGTTTTCCGTCGCAAGCCATGAGTCAACAAGTCATCACCCCCGAACTGTCTGAATGGATCTCCGAGCAGACCCGCGCCGGCCACACGAGCGAGGCCGTGCTGGCCGCCATGCTGAGCAGCGGCTGGGACGAGCGCGTCGCCCGTGACGCACTGTCGCGCACGCTGGGCCAGACGGCCGCGCTGACGCCGCCGCCCGGCGCCACGAGCATGCCCGAGCCTGACCTCAGCCGCTTCACGCCGGTCGTGAATGCCGGGGACCGCGACGTCAAGGTGCTGATGGTGCTGCGCCAGCCGCGTGTGGTGCTGTTCGGCGGTCTGCTGTCGGACGAAGAATGCGACGAGATGATTGCGATGGCCGGCAAGCGCCTGGCCCGCTCCGAGACAGTGGCCACCGGCACCGATGGCAGCGAAGTGAATGCCGCGCGCACCAGCGACGGCATGTTCTTCGAGCGCAGCGAGAACGACCTGATCCGCCGCGTGGAGGCGCGCATCTCGACGCTGGTGCGCTGGCCGCTGGACTATGGCGAGGGCCTGCAGGTGCTGCGTTACCGGCCGGGTGCGGAGTACCAGCCGCATTACGACTATTTCGAGCCGTCGCATGTGGGCACGCCCAACATCCTCAAGCGTGGCGGTCAGCGTGTCGGCACGCTGGTGCTGTACCTGAACACGCCGACCGAAGGCGGCTCGACGATCTTTCCGGACATCGGCCTGGACATCGCGCCGGTGAAGGGCAATGCGTTGTTCTTCAGCTATGACAGGCCGCACCCGTCCACGCAGACGCTGCACGGCGGCTCGCCGGTCGTGCAAGGCGAGAAGTGGGTTGCCACCAAGTGGCTGCGTCAGGGCGTGTTCGTCTGACGGCCTGCTTCAGGCAGACAGCAGCCGGTTGATCAGTTCCGGCGTGCTGGCGGCCTGATACTTTTTCATCAGCCGTGCGCGGTAGACGTCCACCGTGCGCGGGCTCACGCCCAGCCGCCGGCCGATGAGCTTGCTGGTCTGGCCCTCGACGAGCAGGGCCGCAATTTCTCGCTCGCGTGGCGTGAGGTCGGCGCTGATCTGGCGGCGGGCCGACAAGTCCTCGAAGCTCCAGATGCCGCGTGCGTGCGGGTCGGCGGGGTCCAGGGCGCGGCCGGTCACATGGCACCAGAACGGTTCGCCGTTGGACAGCCGCCGCATGACACGGTCATCGGCGTAATGGCCGTGTGCATCCAGGCTGGCGACGATGCGCACGCCCGTGCGCTCGAATTCGGCGGCACTCGGGTACAGCACGGCGAAGCTCTGCCCGACGAGCTGCTCGCGCGTGGCGCCGAAGATCTGCAGCACATGGGCGTTGCAGTCGATGATCTGCCGCTGGGCGGACAGCACGAGCCCCACGGGGGCCAGATGGAAGGCGCTTTGGTAGTCGATGGTGGCGTGGTTCACGCGGGGAGCGGGGCAGGGGAGTCCGGGCGATGCTACCCGGGGCGACGATGCCGGCTCTGCGACGCCTGACAGCCGGCGCTTGGCGGCATTAGTCAAATTTGCGTAATCGACGTGACAGAAGCCAGGCGATACGCTTCGGCCCTTGTCCAGCAGGAGCAAGCATGAACAAGGTCTACCCGAGTGCCGAAGAGGCGCTGCGCGGCGTGGTGGCAGACGGGCAGTTGCTGGCCGTCGGCGGCTTCGGGCTGTGCGGTATCCCCGAGGCGCTGATCGCAGCGCTGCGCGACAGCGGCGTGAAGAACCTGACGGTCATCTCCAACAACGCGGGTGTCGACGGCTTCGGCCTGGGCCAACTGCTGGAGACGCGCCAGATCAGCAAGATGATCTCCAGCTACGTCGGCGAGAACAAGGAGTTCGAGCGTCAGTACCTGGCGGGCGAGCTGGCGCTGGAGTTCACGCCGCAAGGCACATTGGCCGAGAAGCTGCGCGCCGGCGGCGCCGGCATCCCGGCCTTCTTCACCAAGACCGGTGTGGGCACCGTGGTGGCCGACGGCAAGGAACTGCGCGAGTTCGACGGCGAGACCTATGTCATGGAGCGCGCGCTGGTGCCGGACGTGGCGCTGGTCAAAGCCTTCAAGGCCGACCGCAGCGGCAACCTCGTTTTTCGACGTACGGCCCGCAATTTCAACCCCGCCGCCGCGATGGCGGGCAAGCTCACCATCGTCGAGGTCGAGCAACTCGTGGAGACCGGCAGCATCGACCCGGACGACGTCCATCTGCCGGGCATCTACGTCAACCGCATCGTCGTCAACGCGACGTCCGAGAAGCGCATCGAGAAGCGCACGCTGCGCGAGAAGGTGGCGGCCTGACATGACCCCGTTCTGCAAAATCCGTTCACTGCCCTCGGCGGGCAACCCGGCCTCGCCCGAGGCCGTTCAGCAGGAGGCTTGACCATGCCCTGGACGCAAGATCAGATGGCTGCGCGCGCAGCCCGGGAGCTGGAAGACGGCTTCTACGTCAACCTCGGCATCGGCATCCCGACGCTGGTGGCCAACCACGTGCCGCAGGACATCGAGGTGTGGCTGCAGAGCGAGAACGGCATGTTGGGCATCGGCCCGTTCCCGACCGAGGACGAGGTCGACGCCGACCTCATCAACGCAGGCAAGCAGACCGTCACGACGCTGCCGGGCTCCAGCATCTTCGGCAGCCACGACAGCTTCGCGATGATCCGGGCCGGCAAGATCAACCTGAGCATCCTCGGCGCCATGCAGGTCAGCGCGGCCGGCGACCTGGCGAACTGGATGATTCCGGGCAAGATGGTCAAGGGCATGGGCGGCGCCATGGACCTGGTGGCCGGGGTCAAGCGTGTCATCGTGCTGATGGAGCACGTGGCGCGCAAGAAGGACGGCAGCGAAGACTTCAAGATCATCCCGAACTGCACGTTGCCACTGACGGGGCTCGGCGTCGTGGACCGCATCATCACGGACCTCGGCGTGTTCGACGTCGTGCCCGGCGGCATTCGCCTCGTGGAGCTGGCCGATGGTGTCACCCGTGAGTTCGCGCAGAGCAAGACAGGCGTGCCGTTGCTCTGACGAGGCTGGAAATATTGTTTCCGCCGGTAAGGTTGTTGGCGCGTGTAACGCCGAAAGTCGGCGCCATGCGCGCTGGCGTGGCGCCTATGACCCGCGGCGCGGAGCGGGATCCAGGCAACTTCTGACCCTGGGTGATCAGGCTGCCTAAGATGCGGTGATGACCCTGACACCCTCTTTGCGCCCCCTCCTGATTGCCAGTGCGCTGCTGGCTTGTGCCGCCACGCAGGCGCAGCCGCTTGTGCAGCCCGAGGCGGCCACCACGCGCACCGCCAAGGGCAACGGCCTCACGGTCCCCGCGCGGCGTTTTGCCGTCACGGCGGCCAATCCTCTGGCCGCCCAGGCGGGTTTGGAGATCCTCGGCGCAGGTGGCTCGGCGCTGGACGCCACCATCGCCGTGCAGGCGGTGCTGGGTCTGGTCGAGCCGCAGTCCAGCGGCATCGCCGGCGGGGCGTTTCTGATGCATTGGGACGGGCACCAGGTGCAGGCCTGGGACGGCCGCGAGACGGCGCCGTCGGCCGCCACGCCGGCCATGTTCCTGAAGCCCGACGGCCAGCCGCTGGCCATGCGCGACGCCATCATGAGTGGCCTGTCCACCGGCGCGCCCGGCGTGCTGGCCATGCTGGCCGAGGCGCACAAGGTGCACGGCAAGCTGCCATGGGCGCGGCTGTTCGAGCCGGCCATCCGCCTGGCGGAGCAGGGCTTCACGATCAGCCCGCGGTTGTTCGAACTGCTCAGCGGCGAGGCGGCCTTGCGCGGGGACCCGCAGGCCCGCGGCTATTTCTTCGACGCAGCCGGCAACGCCAGGCCGGTGGGCAGCGTGCTGCAGAACCCCGCTTACGCGGCGGTGCTGCGCGGCATCGCGAAACAGGGCGTGCGCGCCTTCTACGAAGGGCCGGTCGCCGAAGACATCGTGCGCCGCGTCAAGAGCCATGCGCGGCCGGGCCTGCTGACCACGGCGGACCTCGCGGCCTATCGGCCTGTCGTGCGCCCGCCGCTGTGCAACGAGTGGCACAGTTTCCGCGTCTGCGGCTTCGGCCCGCCGACGTCGGGCCATCTGACGCTGATGCAGATCCTCGGCCTGCTAGACACCCAGCCCGACGCGGTCAAGGCCCGGGGCCTGTCGGCCGACTGGATGCATGCCTATGCGGAGTCGGCCAAGCTGGCCTTCGCCGACCGCGCGCAGTTCATTGGCGACCCGGCCTTCGTCACGGCGCCCGGCGGCGACTGGCTCAACCTGCTTGCGCCGGCTTACCTGAAACAGCGCGCTGCACTGATCGGGCCGCGGGCCATGCCCCCGGCCACCGCGGGCGATCCCGGCGCAGTCAAGCAGGCCCTGGCGCCGCAGGCCGAGCAGCTGGAATCGGGCACCAGCCAGGTCAGCGTGGTCGACGCCCAAGGCCATGCCGTGTCCATGACCACCAGCGTGGAGTCGGCCTTCGGCAATCGCGTCATGAGCGATGGCGGCACCGGGCTGGCGGGCGGCTTCATGTTGAACAACCAGCTGACCGATTTCTCGCTGAACCCGGTCGGGCCCGATGGCAAGCCGGTGGCCAACCGTGTCGAGGCCGGCAAGCGGCCGCGCTCCAGCATGGCGCCCACGCTGGTGTTCGACCGCCGGGGCCTGCTCATCATGGTGGCCGGCTCGCCGGGCGGGCCGGTCATCATCCATTACGTGGCCAAGGTGATGACTGGCGCGCTGGCCTGGGGGCTGCCAGCACAGAAGGCGGTGGACCTGCCCAACTTCGGCCACTTCAACGGTGGCTCGCTGATCGTCGAGCGGGGTGCGCTGACGGCGGCACAGTTGGCAGACCTGCGCGCGCGCGGCCATGCGGTCGTCGAGTCTGATCTGACCAGCGGCCTGCAGGTGCTGATGCGCGTGAAGACCGGCTGGGTCGGCGGCGCCGACCCGAGGCGGGAGGGCGTGGTGCTGGGAGAGTGAATCCTGCCCTTCTCATTGCCTGATCCGCTTGGCGAGCGCGGGCATGATCTTCACGAAAGAGGATCAGGGAGATGTCCGGATGAAACTGGCCGAGTTGCAGGCGGAGTTGCGTCACTTCGCAGAGGAGCGGGAATGGGGATCGCTGTTGACGCCCAAGAACATGTCTACGGCCCTTATGGTTGCTGCGGCGGATATGGCGAGGGTCTATCAGTGGATGACGCCTGCTGCGTCCGGCCTCGCCCACCAGCGCCCGGCGACCCGACAGCGCATCGCCGAGGCCGTTGCGGACATGCTGCTCTACTTGTCGCACATCGCTGATCAAAGTGGGATCGACATGCAGGAGGCGGTGCGAGCCAAGCTCTCGGCCCACGCTTTGAAGTACCCGGTAAAGCAGCGCGTCGCGCGAGGTGCGGTAGCCAGAGCCATGATGCCGGGCAGGCATGTCTTGCTGGACTACGAGAACGTGCAGCCGAGTGCAGACGAACTGCGGGCGATCGTGCCAGGGGCGAGCCAGGTGTGGGTTTTCCACGGCCCCCATCAGAAGCAGATCGAGCAGCGGTTCGAATCGCTGGGGGACGACTTCACGCTGGTGCCGATCAGCAAGACAGGCAAGAACGCGCTCGACTTCCACCTGTCGTTCTACATGGGCTACATCGCCTCTCGCAGTCCAGAAGCGGAGTTTGTCGTCGTGTCGAACGACAAAGGCTATGAGCCCGTCCTGGAGCACGCCAAGACCTTGGGATTCGCGGTTCGCCAGCAGGGGCATGCGCAGCCAGTTGCCCTCAAGAAGACAAAGACCGTCTCCCCGGTGAAGGCGGTGGCAGCGAAGAAGGCGCCTGTGAAGAAGCCGGTCCCGGCAAAGAAGATCGCCGCGAAGCAGTTGGCGCCTGTGAAGAAGGTTGCAGTCAAGAAAACTGCTGCCGCACCTGTGGCGAAGAAGAAGGTGGCTGCGAAGAAGGTGGCGACCAAATCTCCGGGGAAGACCGCTGCTCCGCTGCCGACCGCGCGTGGCACTGCCTTGCCCTCAGCCCCTCGGGCGCGTGCTGGCCTGCTGCAGAAGGTCACGGACAACCTTCGGAAGATGGGCAGCAAGCGGCCGGTCAAGTCCGCCTCGTTGCGGCGAACTCTGAAGTCGTTTCTAGGTGCGGATGCGGCGGATCAATCGATCGAGACACTGTTTGGACTATTGGTCGCTGCGGGGACAGTGTCTGAAACGAAGCAGGAAATCTCCTACCCGGGCCTCCAGTAGTTCGCGCCCCACGAATCAGGCTCCCAATGGGGAGCGCTTCAGCGCTTCGTCGTCAGTACCACAAGCCCCAGCGCGCCCAGGCCGGCGAACAGCAGCCCGCTCCAGACTTCGTACGGCAGGCCCAGCAGCCGGTAGGCGGCGGCCTCGGCGCAGTTGGCGGTGATCATGAAGACCGACGGCCACAGCTCCTCGAGCCCGAGGGCGGTGACGATCTTGTCGGCCAGGCTGAGCGCGCAGCTGGCGCTCTGCGCCGCGACCTCGTGCTGGAACACCGCGGCCGTCAGTCCGGCCGCGCACATGACCAGCATCAGCACCACCACGGCCTGGCGCAGCGCGCGTCGGCTCTGGCCGAGCCAGCCGATCAAGGCCAGCGCGCCGACCACCAAAAAGATGGCGCGCTGCAGCACGCACCAGGGGCAGGGCTTGATGCCGAATTGATGCTGGGCGATGAGCGCCGCGCCGACAGCGCCGAAACTCGCCAGCGCGGTGACCGCCAGCGCGCGGGCGGGCAGCTTGGAAGGTTGGAGGAACATCAGTCGCGCACTTCCGCGATCAGCTCGATCTCGACGCACGCACCCATCGGGATCTGCGCCACGCCGAAGGCACTGCGCGCATGCTTGCCGGCATCGCCCAGCACGGCGGCCAGCAGTTCGGAGCAGCCATTGGTCACGAGGTGCTGTTCCGTGAAATCGGGGGTGCTGTTGACCAGGCTCATGACCTTGACGATGCGCACGACCTTGCCCAGGTCGCCGGTGGCGGCCTGCAGCGTGCCGAGCAGGTCGATGGCGATGGCGCGCGCGGCGGCCTGGCCGGTAGCGGTGTCGGTGTCCTTGCCGAGCTGGCCCACCCAGGGCTTGCCGTCCTTTTTGGCGATGTGGCCGGAGATGAAGACCAGGTTGCCTGTGCGCACGAAGGGCAGGTAGGCGGCGGCCGGCACGGCGAGGGGGGGCAGCGTGATGCCCAGT
Organism: Pelomonas nitida; assembly: GCF_043555975.1. NCBI lineage: Bacteria > Pseudomonadati > Pseudomonadota > Betaproteobacteria > Burkholderiales > Sphaerotilaceae > Roseateles > Pelomonas nitida. The sequence continues at coordinate 69,035 of NZ_JBIGIA010000014.1, forward strand.
TCGGCCAGCTTGGCCTGAATGGCGGAGGAGCTCATGCGGGGAAGCGCGGTGGCGCGAGGAAAAAACGGCGGCATGCTACACCCCGACCTCCACCGCATGGGGGTGAGGAAGGGCATTGGCGCAGGAGCGATGGGGTGTCCGCGAGCTGCTGGCGGCCGGTCTGGCCTGGCTGGCGGGCCTGGCCGTGCTCCATCGCTGCGAGCGGCTGCCCAGCCGCGGGGAGTTCATCGCGCTGGTGCTGGCCGGCGTGCTGCTGGTGGCACTGCGGCGGCGCCACTGGCTGGCCCTGGCCAGTGCGGTGGCCGTGCTGGCCTTCTTGCAGGGGGCTTGGCGGGCCGAGCTGCGCCTCGTGCCGGAATTGCACCCCGCCTGGGAGGGGCGTGACCTGCAGCTCACCGGCCGCGTCGATTCGCTGCCGGTGGCTGTCACCGGCCAAGGGGGTGTGCCGGGCTGGCGCTTCGAGTTCGCCGTGGAGTCGCTCGGGCCGACCGGCACCGCGCTGCCGCCAGCCGTGCCGCCGCGCCTCATGTTGCTGGCTTATGGCGACGCCCAGGCGTCGGATGCGCCGGCCATCACCGCGGGCGAGCGCTGGCGTTTCACGGCACGGCTCAAGCGTGCGCACGGGCTGGCCAACCCAGGCGGCTTCGACGCCGAGCTGTGGCTGTTCGAGCAGGGCTTGCGCGCCACCGGCGTCGTGCGTGCGGCGCAGCGGCTGCAGGCGGCGCCGTGGTGGGAGATCGACGCCTTGCGGCAGCGGCTGCGGTCGGCCATCCGCCAGCGCGTGGCCGACCCCGAGCTCGCCGGCGTGCTGGCGGCGCTGAGCCTGGGCGACCAGAACGCGATCGCCCACGCCGACTGGGCCCTGCTGCGCGACACCGGCGTGGCGCATGCGTTCAGCATCAGCGGCCTGCATGTGACGATGTTCGCGTGGCTGGCCGCAGCGCTGGCCGGCGCCGCCTGGCGGCGCAGCGCCTGGCTGTGCCTGCGCGTGCCGGCGCCCGCTGCGGCCCGCTGGGTGGGTGTGTTGGGGGCCGTCGGCTACGCGCTGTTTTCGGGCTGGGGCGTGCCGGCGCAGCGCACGGTCGTCATGCTGGCGGCCGTCGCCGCGCTGCGCACGCCGGGCCTGCGCTGGCCGTGGCCGCTGGTGCTGCTCGCTGCGGCCGTTGTCGTCACGGCGGTCGACCCCTGGGCGCTCATGCAGCCGGGCTTCTGGTTGTCGTTCGGCGCCGTGGCGCTGCTGATGGCGGCCGGGGCCGAGCCGGCCGAGGGCTGGCGCGTCCGGCTGAAGGCGGCCGTGCGTACCCAGGCCATCGCCACCGTCGGCCTGGCGCCGCTGAGCCTCGTCTGCTTCGCGCAGCTGTCGGTGGTGGGGCTGCTGGCCAACCTGGTGGCCATTCCGGTCATCAGCTTCGTGCTGACACCGCTGGCGCTGCTCGGCGGCGTGGCGCCGCCGCTGTGGACGCTGGCGGCCTGGGTGACGCAGGCCTTGATGGGCTGGCTGCGGCTGCTGACGGCGCTGCCAGGGGCCGTCTGGTGGGTGCCAGCGGCGCCGCTCTGGGCGCAATCGCTGGCACTGCTGGGCGCGGGCTTGATGGTGATGCGGCTGCCGTGGCGGCTGCGCCTCGCCGGCCTGGCGCTGGTGGTGCCGTTGCTGTGGCCCGCCGTGCCTGTTCCGCCCGCTGGCGAGTTCGAGCTGCTGGCGCCCGACATCGGCCAGGGCAATGCGGCGCTGGTGCGCACGCAGCGCCATGCATTGTTGTTCGACACCGGGCCCGCCTATGCGCCGGGCCAGGATGCCGGCGAGCGCGTGCTGTTGCCACTGCTGCGCTCGCTGGGTGTCGCGCGGCTGGACATGCTGCTGCTCAGCCACCGCGACATCGACCATGTCGGCGGCGCCGCGGCCCTCCTGCAGGCCTTGCCGGTGACCGAACTGCGCAGTTCCCTGGAGCCTGGCCATGGCCTGACACGGCTGGCGCCGAGCGCGCCGCGTTGCGAGGCCGGCCAGGCTTGGCTGTGGGATGGCGTGCGCTTCGAGGTGCTGCATCCGCTGCCGGCGCACTACGACGCCGGCCTGCGGCCCAACGACCTGTCCTGCGTGCTGCGCATCACCTCACAGGCCGGCCGGCGCGTGCTGTTGCTGGGCGACCTGGAGGCGGCGCAGGAGCGTGCGCTTGTGCAGCGCGAGGCTGACCTGCATGCCGAGGTGCTGCTGGTGCCGCACCACGGCAGCAAGACGTCGTCCAGCGCCGAGCTGCTGGCGGCCGTGCGGCCGGACGTGGGGCTGGTGCAGGCCGGCTATCGCAGCCGCTTCGGCCACCCGGCGCCGCCGGTGCTGGCGCGCTACCAGGCGGCGGGCATTGCGGTCGTGGCCAGCCCGTCGTGCGGTGCGTGGCGCTGGCGCAGCGACGCGCCGCCGGGCGACGCCAGCTGCGAGCGCACGCGGCACCGCCGCTACTGGAGCGACCGCGTCGCGCCGCCCATCGAGGCGCCCGAGCCGACGGGTCCGGACGACCTCGACGGCTTCTGACTCAGCGCGGCTTGGCGTTCTTCACGTAACGGTCGAACCAGGTGAGCATCTCGTAGACCTCCTGCTCGTTCGATTCCATCGCCGTGTACCAGTGCGGCTCGTGCGGCAGCATCACCAAACGCGTCGTGGCACCCATGCCGCGCAAGGCCTGGTAGAGCTTGGGCGCCTGCACAGGCTCGGTGCCGGGGTTGGCATCGTCCATGCCGTGCATGATCAGCAGCGGCGTCTTGATCTTGTCGGCATGGAAGAAGGCCGATGCCTGCTCGTAGACCGGCGTGGCGGCCCACAGCGAGCGGCGCTCGTTCTGGAAGCCGAACGGCGTCAGCGTCTTGTTGTAGCTGCCGCTGGTGGCCACGCCGGCGCGGAACAGGTCGGTGTGTGCCAGCAGGTTGGCCGTCATCAGCGCGCCGTGGCTGTGGCCGGTCGCGCCGATGCGGTCGCGGTCCACCACGCCCAGCTCCACGGCCTTGTCCACCGCGGCCTGCGCGTCGGCGACGAGCTGGTCGAGGTAGGTGTCGTAGGCCGACTTGGGATCGCCGACGATGGGGAAAGACGCGCGATCGATGATGGCGTAGCCCGCCAGCAGCAGCAGCCGGTAGCCGCGCAGGAAGTCGAAGGTCTGCTGGGAGCCGCTGACCTGGCCGGCCTGCGACGGGTCCGCATAGTCCAGCGGGTAGGCGTACAGCACGGCGGGCAGCCGCGTGCCTTCCACATAGCCGGGCGGCGTGTAGAGCGTGAACGACAGGTCCACACCGTCCTTGCGCTTGTAGGTGATCAGGCGCTTCTTGGCGCCACGCACCTGGGGCATGGGGTCGGCGATATGGGTCACGGCGGCGGTCGACAGCGCGTAGCGTGCCTCGCCGTCGGCGGCACCGGCCACCGGCGCGCCGAGCTTGGCCATCAGCACATTGGGCGGTTCCACGGCCGACTGGCGCGACACCAGGAAGCGGCTGCCGCCGTCCAGCACGGCCGTGACGCGCTCCAGCGCCTCGGTGCCGCTGCGGAACAACCGCTCGCTGCTGCCGGTGGCGGGGTCATAGCGGTCCAGGAACGGGCGGTCGCCCTGCGGCGACGCACCATTGCCGCGCAGATAGACCTTGCCGCCATCCTCCTGCACCACCGACGCGCCATTGGCCAGGCGTTGCATGACGAGCGCGCCGGGGTTCTTGTACTTCTCGTCGGCCGAGTAGTCCCACACGACCTGCGGCGCGCTGCCCGGGGCCGACACGTCCACACGCGTCACGCGGACCCAGCGGCGGTTGGCGTCGAACTCGTACACGAAGGGGCGGTCGCCCTTCTCCATCCAGGCCATGCCGCTGAAGCGTTGCGGCGTGCGCAGCACTTCGGCAGGCGCTGCGGTGAACGGCGCGCTCTGCATCATGACCTTGTCGCGCTGTGGCACGCTGGCTTTCCAGTCGCCGCCGTCCAGCGCCTCGGCCCACAGCAGCGTGGCCGGCGCATTGGCGCGCCAGCCGAAGCCGCGCGGCCCCGTGGGCACGCCGTGCACGGGCACGCGGTCGGCAATCGGCGCGCTGCTGATCAGCTTGCTGCTGCCGTTGGCGGCGTCCAGCACCAGCGTGTCGGTCGCAAAGCGTTGCCAGGTGGTGGCGTAGGAGTAGGGGCGCTTGAGCGCCTCGACCAGCACGTGGCGGCCATCCGGCGCCACATCCACGTTGGCGACGACGGCCGGCTTGCCCAGCGGCGTGACCTTGCCGCTGGCCACGTCCACGCGGGCGAGCTGCGCCGTCGCGTAATGGTCGAACAGCGCCTCGTCTTCGGGGCCGGTCAGCGTGTCGCGGGCTTCGTAGGTGCTGCTTTCGCCCTTGCCGCCCAGCGACTCGCGGATCTCCGGTGCGATGGGGGCTGCCGCGCGCGACGGTGCGGCACCGCGGCCGGCGGGCTGCTGCTTGACGATCAGCGTCGCGCCGCCGTCCAGCCAGTGCAGGGTGTCTTCCAGCACGGTGATGAGGCGCACGCCGGGGATCTGGCGCACGCGGGCGGTGGCCACGTCGCCCACCCACAGCTGGGTGTGGTCGGCCACCGTGTTGGTGAACGCGAAACGCCGGCCGTCGGGCGACCAGACCGGCACGCTGGGGCAGGCCCCGGCCGGCAGCGCGATCTTGCGTTCCTGGCTGGTGGCGATGTCGACCAGCGCGAAGCCGTCCAGGCAGGCGCGGATGCCATAGCCGTTGGATGCGTCGTGGCGGGCACCGGTGCGCGGCTCGATGCGCACGCCGGCCAGCTTCAGATAGGGCTCGGCCACGCGCTTGATCGACGGGTACTGCGCCTGCTGCACCATCAGCAGCGTGTGCTGCGTCGGGTCGGCAACGGCCACGGGCGGCAGCGGCGTGTGCATGATGCCCAGCAGCGGCTCGGGCGGCTTGTCATAGCCGCTGGTGGCGGCGTGCGCGGGCAGGGCGGCCAGCGCTGCCATGGCGATGGCCAGCGGCAGCAGGCGATGGCGGATCGTCATCGATGGATCTCCACGGTTGAGTCGGCGCGGTTTGTAGCAGACGCCGGGGCCGTGTGACCAAGGGCATGGGGGGCGCCAGTCCGTGGCGACGCCGACATCGGCGCGGCCGGGGCGGGCTTATCGTGACTGCAGCCGCCGCGCCTTCACCGCCTGGCCCAGCTCGATGACGGCCAGCGCGTAATAGGCCGACCAGTTGTAGCGCGTGACGACCCAGAAGTTCTGCGTGCCCAGCAGCACCGTGGGCGGCTGCTTTGGGCCGTTCTGCAGCTCGATGACGGCCATCGGGCCGGCATGGTCGCGGGCGGCCTCGGAGGGCAGGGCGCCGGCTTCGATCAGGTCGGCGGCCGTGAACATGGGCTTGATGTCGGGCGCCAGCAGGCGGCGGCGCGTGATGGGGTCGGCCGGGATGCGAACGCTGTAGTGCGTGGCCTCGCCGGGCTTCCAGCCGTATTCGGACAGGTAGTGCGCAATGCTGCCGATGGCGTCCACCGGGCTGGCGATCAGGTCCACGCGGCCATCGCCGTCGAAGTCCACCGCATGCTGGCGCCAGCTGCCGGGCATGAACTGCGGCCAGCCTAGAGCGCCGGCGTAGCTGCCACGCACATCGGCAGGGTCCAGGCCGTTCTCGCGGCACAGCTTGAGGAACTCGGCCAGCTCGCGGCGGAAGAAGGCCTGGCGCTCGGCGGCGCGTGGGTGTTCGTCGGGGAAGTCGAAGGCCAGTGTGGCCAGCGCATCCAGCACCTTGAAGCCGCCGGTGATGCGGCCGTAGAAGGTTTCCACGCCGAGGATGCCGACGATGACCTCGGCCGGCACGCCGTACTGGCTCTCTGCGCGCGTGAGCGCCGCTTCGTGGGCGCTCCAGAACTCGACACCCGCGTCCAGCCGCTTGGGCTCGATGAAGCGGTCGCGGTAGGCCGTCCAGTTCTTGGCCGTTCCGGTGGCCGCAGGCAGGATGAGCTGCTTCACGCGCGGCAGGTCCAGGGCCTGGCTCAGCTGCTCGCGCAGCGCGGCGGCGTCCCAGTTCTGCGCGGCGGCCAGCTCGTCGGCGAAGGCCACCAGCGCCGGGCGCAGGCCCAGCGGCTGGATGGCGGGCGGCGGCGGCGCCTTGGTGTGGCGGGGTTTGGCGGCGTGGGCCGGGGCGGCGAAGCCCAGGCTCAGGGCGAAGGCGCAAGCCAGGACGGAGAGGGATCGCAAGGGTTTCACGGGGTCAGCATACGGGTCGCGGCGCGGAAATCGGCCCAGGCCGGCGCGGTCGCCTCCGGGGCATAGCGGGCGCGCTCCAGGCTTTCCAGCCACTGCGCGGCCGGCTCGGCGGGTTGGCCGTGCCGCTCGCGCAGCGCGCGCGCCCAGGCGGCCGGGCTCTCGTGGGGCGACACCGTGACGCCCGCGCGTGCCAGGCGCGCGGTGATGCGCGCCCGCAGCCGGCTCCACGCATCGTGCGGGCGGCTGCTCCAGCGTATCCACGCGGCGGCGGCCAGCGCCAGCGCGAGGATGACGGCGGCGATGGCCTGGCCCAGTGACGTCCAGTCCGGGCGCTCGAACCCCATCGTCTTGAGCAGGTCGAACTGGTTCTGGCGCGAGTAGTTCAGCACCAGTTGCTGCCAGCGGTTGTTGACGGTCTCCCAGCCGTTGCGCATGGCGCGCCACAGCGTGGGGTTGAGCTGGCCCAACACGTTGTACGTGCCGGGCTGCGGCTGCAGCGCGAGGCCCTGGATGACCCGCGTGGGCGCGACGGCGGCCGTCGGGTCACTGCGCACCCAGCCTTGGCCGTCCACCCAGTACTCGGCCCAGGCGTGGGCGTTGGCGTTACGCACGACGAAGAAGCCATCCTGCGGCTCGGCGTCCCAGCCCTGGAAGCCGGTGACGATGCGGGCCGGCACGCCCATGGCCCGCATCAGCACGACGAAGGCGGAGGCGAAGTGCTCGCAGAAGCCCAGGCGGCGGTCCAGCCAGAACTCGTCGATGACGTGCGGCGTGGTCTCGCCGTAGCGGCCCGGGGACAGCGTGTAGGTGTAGTCGTTGTTGCGCACATGGTTCAGCAGCGCGGCGGCCAGGGCCTGGGCGCGGGCCCCGGCGTCCAGCTCGGCGAAGCGGGGCTCACGGGCCAGGGCTTGCGCCCAGGCGACGGCGCGCGGGTTGCCGCCCGGGGGCAGCTCGAGGTTGGTGGCCTTCTGCAGCCGGTTCATGTGCGGGCTGGCGCGCCAGCTGGCGTGGGCCGTGGCCTGCAGCCGCAGCCGTTCGGTGATGGGGCGGGGCGACAGCCACTGCAGCTCCGGGCCACGGGTGAGCGTGAGGTCCGGTAGCGGTAGCGCGGTACCGGGGGCGCCGGGGCTCATCTCCAGCAGCGGCAGCACCGCAATCCGCAGCGGCTCCAGCGTCAGCTGGTAGTGGAAGGCGGGGCCCGGCGTCTCGAGCTCGTCGCGGCCGCGCAGCCAGCTCTGGCTGGCCCGCGGGTCCGGGGCGCGCCAGGTCTTGCCGTCGAACCGGGTCAGCACGGGGCCGCGGAAGTAGCGCTGGTCCGGCGGTGGCGCGGCGCCATCGAACTTCAGCCGCATCGCGATGCTGTCGTCGTTGGCGATCTCGTTCATCGCGCCGAACTCCAGCTGGTTGGACAGCCCGGTCTTGCCGATCGCCTCGGTGGGCACGCCCCACAGCGGCGCGATGCGCGGGAACAGCACGAACAGCAGGATCATGACCGGCAGCCCCAGCGCCGTGGTGCCGGCGGCGCGGCGTGCGGCGATGCCGATGCTCGGTACGCCCTGGAGCTCGGTGGACGGCATCTGCGCCAGCACGACGGCCGCCAGCAGCCCCCACAGCGACACGAGGGCACCTATGGCGGTCAGCAGGGACTGTGAGTACAGGAACTGCGTCAGCACCAGGAAGAAGCCGAGGAAGAACACGACGAAGGCATCGCGGCGCGCGCGCAGTTCCAGCGTCTTCAGCGCCATCAGCACCGTCAGCAGCGTGATGCCGGCCTCGCGCCCGATCAGCGTGCGAAAGGTCAGCCAGGTCAGCGTGGCGTAGAGGGCGACGATGGCGACCAGCCACCAGCGGCTGGGCAGCGGCCGCTGGCGCCAGGCGATCTGGGCCCGCCACAAAAGCATCAGCCCGGTGAGTGCGGAGGCCCAGACCGGCAGGTGGCCGGCGTGCGGGGCCATGACGGCCGTGATGACGGCCAGCAGGAAGAAGCTGTCGCGCGTGTCGCGGGGCAGGCGCGACCACCAGGTCTTGATCATCGGGAGACCTCGGCGACGGCGGCGTTCGGCAGGCGCGCGGTCATGCGGCAAACCCCGCCAGCAGTTCCAGGCAGGCCTGCCGGTGGGTGGCGCCCAGCGACGGCGGCAGTTCGCGCCCGGCCAGCCGCAGGCCATAGGGCTGCCCCTGGCGCTCGGCGGCGAGCACCCAGGCCGTCAGGCGCGACAGGCGCGCTTCGGTGTCGCGGCCTTGCGTGTCGCGCCAGTCCAGCCAGAGGTCGCGAGCCAGCGGCGCCTCGGTCTCGCGCACCCACAGCGGCAGGCCCTGGTCCAGCGCCAGCGCGGACTTGCGCCACAGGATCTGCTTCAGGGAGTCGCCCCGGCGGTAGCTGCGCACGCCGGAGAAGTCGGTGCCGCTGGCCGATTGTTGCGTGGACGCCGCCTCGCCGCTGCCGGCATCGGCCTGCGTGGGGAAGGGCGCCAGCACCTCCTCGGCGCGCGGGTAGACCCACACCTGGCTGGCCGGGCGCCAGTAGCTCCAGGCGCGGAAGAAGCCGAGCGGAAAACGCGTGGAGATCACCAGGCGCGGCAGGTCGCGCAGGCCGCGCTGCAGCGCCGGCAGGCGCAGGCGCAGCACGGCGTGCCCGAGCGCCGGCACATCCACCCAGGCGGGCTCGGTGGCGCCGCCGTCGAGCAGGGCGCTGATGGCGATGCCGAAGCGCGCGCTGCCCGGGTTGTGCAGGCGCAGCTCCAGCGTGAACTCCTCGCCGGCATGCACGCCGTCGGGGGCTTTCAGGTCCAGCTGCAGGCCGCGCAGGTTGGCGTGCGTGGTGTGCATGGACGCCAGGCCCGCGCCGGTCAGCGCGAAGGTCAGGCCGTAGCCCAGGCTCAGCTGCTCGTTGATGCTGGCCAGCAGCAGCACGCCCAGCGTGCCGCAAAAGGCCAGGCCGGCCAGCGTCGGCACGATGTAGACGTTGCGTTGGGTGGTGCGGTGGGTGTCGGCGACGGGCTGCCTGGCTTGCCACCAGGCTTGCCAGCGGCTGCGGAGTGCTGCGGTCGGGGCCATGGGGCGGAGGATACGTGCTGTGCCGGGCCGCGCCGGGCGTGGGGGCTCAGAACGGCGGGCTGGTGTCGGCCCCCATCGCGCCCGACGCGTCGCCGGCCGCCGCCTGCAGCGCGGCCAACTGCAGGCGCAGCGCTGCGTTCTCGGCTTCGAGGGCGGCCACGCGCTGGCGCAGCGTCTCGAGCGTGTCTGGCGCTGCGGCTTCGGGCGCTGCGGCCGGTGGGGCGGGCGTGTGGTCGGTCTCGCCTGCCGGCGTGGCCGGTGGCGTGCGGCGCCGGGCTTCGCGCACGCGCTTGGCGGCCTGCTTCAACTCGTCGGCACCCGCGGCGGCGGCGGCGGCCTGTTCCTCGGCGGGCAAGGTGGCCACGGCGGCGGCGGCGTTGATGGAGATCGCCCCGGCCTTCACGGCCGCCACCAGCTCCGGCGCGCCCTGCTTCTGGATCTTCTCGATCAACACCACCTGGCTGCTGCTCAGCCGCGCGGCCTTGGCGAGTGCTTCGCGTGTCTGCAAGGCGTCATCGGCGGGCGCCGGTGCAGGGGCGGGTGACGTGACCGTGGTGGCCTCGGCGGTCGCCATGGGCTCGGTCACCTCGGGCGCCTCGGCGGCGGCGGGTGGGGCGCTGCGCGCGCGGCGCTCGGCCACGATCTCGCGCTTGCGCAGTGCCAGCACGCCGCGCTGGAAGTCCGACAGGCTGCGCCGGCCCAGGTGCTGGTTGATCATCCACAGATGCACGTCTTCCATGGACTGGAAGCGTGGGTTCTGCACCGTCTGGAAGGGCAGGCCATGCTTGGTGCAGATGCCGTAGCGGTTGTGGCCGTCCACCAGCACGTTGCCCCACAACACCAGCGCATCGCGGCAGCCCTCGGTGAGGATGCTGCGTTCCAGCGCGTCATGCTCATCCGGCGTCAATGGTTCGATGTAGGCCTTGAGTTCTTCGTTGACGACGATGTCCATGGAAACCGGGTGCGGGCGGGCGAAAGGGGCGGCATTCTACGGACCGGCTTGAAACCTTCACTGCCGGTGCGGCGGCGCAGATGCAGGCTCATCCTGGATGGCTCGGGCCTGCGCGCGGCAGGTCACAGCGCCCGGTCCAGGTGCGTATAGCCGCCGTCCACGAAAACCCACTGCCCGGTCGTGTGCGAAGCCCGCGCCGACAGCAGGAAGGCCACCGTGTCGCCGATCTCGTGCGCGGTGGTCAGGCGCTGCCCGAGCGGGATGCGGCGGGCGATCTCGGCCAGCCGGGCGTCGGGGTCGGCAAAACCGCCCAGCCATTGCGCGTACAGCGGCGTCATGACTTCCGCCGGCACGACGGCATTGACGCGGATGCCGTCGGCGCTCAGGGCGGCGGCCCATTCGCGTGTCAGCGACAGCAGCGCACCCTTGGCGGCCGTGTAGCCGCTGGTGCCGCCCTGGCCGGTCACGGCCGTCTTGGACGAGATGTTGACGATGCTGCCCTGCGTGGCCTTCAAGGCCGGCACGCACAGATGTGCCAGCAGATAGGCGTGCACGAGGTTGCGTTCCAGCGAGGCGCGGAAGGCGTCCGGGCCGGCATCGAGCCCCACGCCGTCGTTGACGCCGGCGTTGTTGACCAGGCCGTGCAGCGCACCGAACTCGGCAAGCACGGCGTCGACGGCTGTGCGCACAGCGGCTTCGTCCTCCAGTTCCAGTTCGACATGGCGTGCCGCATGCTCGGCCGTTGCACCGCGGCCGAGGCTGACGGGCAGGGCACCTTCCCGCTTCAGCGCTGCGCAGATGGCCGCGCCGATGCCGGCACCGCCGCCGGTGACGAGGATGACCTTGCCTTGCAGCCCGAGGTCCATGTCAGCCTCGAAACCGGTACTGCGCCAGCGACGCGGCCTTCATCTCGATGGAGAAGCCGGGCAGCGTCGGCGGCATGTAGGCCGCGCCCTTCACCACGCAAGGGTCGACGAAGTGCTCGTGCAGATGGTCCACATACTCCACGACGCGGCCTTCGCGCGTGCCGGCGATGCAGAGGTAGTCGATCATGGCCAGGTGCTGCACGTATTCGCACAGGCCCACGCCGCCGGCGTGCGGGCACACGGGCAGGCCCAGCTTGGCGGCCATCAGCAGCACGGCCAGGATCTCGTTGACGCCGCCCAGCCGGCAGCTGTCGATCTGCACCACGTCGATGGCGCCGCGCATCATGAACTGCTTGAACAGGATGCGGTTCTGGCACATCTCGCCGGTGGCCACCTGCATGGGCGCGATGGCCTGCCGGATGGCGCGGTGGCCTTCGACGTCGTCGGGGCTGGTGGGCTCCTCGATGAACCAGGGCTTGGCGAAGGCCAGCTCCTGCAGCCAGGCGATGGCGACGGGCACGTCCCAGACCTGGTTGGCGTCGATCATCAGGTGCCGGTCCGGCCCCAGCACCTCGCGGGCGATGCGCAGCCGGCGGATGTCGTCGGCACGGTCACGGCCGACCTTGAGCTTGACGTGGTTGAAGCCGGCGTCCACGGCCTGCTGGCACAGGCGCCGCAGCTTGTCGTCGGGGTAGCCCAGCCAGCCGGCCGACGTGGTGTAGCAGGGGTAGCCCTCGCGCTGCAGCGTGGCCAGTCGCTGGGCCTTGCCCTCGGCGGCGCGGGTCAGCAGCGCCAGCGCTTCATCGGGTGTGATGCAGTCGGTGATGTAGCGGAAGTCGATGCAGCGCACCAGCTCCGCGGGGCTCATGTCGGCGACCAGCCGCCACACCGGCTTGCCCTCGGCCTTGGCCCACAGGTCCCACACCGCGTTGACGACGGCGCCGGTGGCGAGGTGGATGGCGCCCTTGTCGGGGCCTATCCAGCGCAGCTGGCTGTCGGACGTGACATGGCGCCAGAAGCGGCCCATGTCGGCGGCGACCCAGCTCAGCTCCAGCCCGACGACGAGGTGACGCATGGCCTCGATGGCGGCGCAGCAGATGTCGTTGCCGCGGCCGATGGTGAAGGTCAGGCCGTGGCCGGCCAGCCCGGGTTGGTCGGTCTCCAGGATGACGTAGGCCGCCGAGTAATCGGGGTCGGGGTTCATCGCGTCCGAGCCGTCGAGCAGCCGGGACGTCGGGAAGCGCACGTCCACCGTGCGCAGGCGGGTGATGCGGGGCATGGCGAGGTCAGGCGGCCACGGTCTTCTGCGTCTGCACGCCCAGGCCGTCGATGCCGAGCGTCATCGTCTGGCCGGGCTTCAGGTAGACCGGCGGCTTCTGGCCCAGGCCCACGCCCGGCGGCGTGCCGGTGGAGATGATGTCGCCAGGCTGCAGGCTCATGAAGCGGCTCAGGTAGCTGACGATCTGCGCGACGCCGAACACCATGGTGCGTGTGTTGCCCCTCTGGTAGCGGTGGCCGTCAACCTCTAGCCACAGGTCCAGCCGCTGCGGGTCGGGCACTTCGTCTGCAGTCACCAGCCAGGGGCCGATGGGGCCGAAGGTGTCGCAGCCCTTGCCCTTGTCCCACTGCGTGCCACGCTCCAGCTGCCATTCGCGCTCGGACACGTCGTTGACGACGCAGTAGCCGGCCACGTGCTTGAGCGCGTCGGCTTCTTCGATGTAGGCGCCGCCCTGGCCGATGACGACGCCCAGTTCCACCTCCCAGTCGGTCTTGACCGAGCCGCGCGGGATCTTCACGTCGTCGTCGGGGCCGTTGATCGCGCTGGTCCACTTGGCGAACACGACGGGCTCGCTCGGCACCGGCAGGCCGGACTCGGCGGCATGGTCCGCGTAGTTCAGGCCGATGCAGATGAACTTGCCGACGTGGCCGACGCAGGGGCCCAATCGCAGGCCTTGCTGCGGCGTGCCGGGCACGAGGGGCAGCGAGGCGATGTCGAGCCCGCGCAGGCGCTCCAGGCTGGCCGGCGTCAGCACCTGGCCGGCCACGTCGTCGATGAATTCGGAGAGGTCGCGCACGTGGCCATTGGCATCGAGCAGGCCGGGGCATTCCTGGCCGGGCGGGCCGTAGCGGAGCAGTTTCATGGGATGGGTTCTCGCTAGTCGTAGAGGACGGCCGCGATCTTGGGATCGCGCAGGTTGGTCTTGTCGTACCAGTCGTAGCCGGTATCCAGCGTCTTGGGCAGGGCCTCGCCCTTGAGCGCCTTCACGGCGGCCTCGACGGTGCGGTAGCCGATGCCCACAGGGTTCTGCGCGATCGCGCCGGCCATCGCGCCGCTGGCGACGGCGTCCTTCTGCTGCTTGCCGGCATCGAAGCCGACGACGGTGACGCCCGTTCGCTTCATCTCGCGCACGGCGTTGACGACGCCGATGGCCGAGCCCTCGTTGGTGCCGAACAGCGCCTTCAGTTTCGGGTTGCCCTGCAGGATGGACTTGGCGACTTCGGTGGACTTCAGGTGGTCGCCGCCGCCGTACTGCACGGTCACGACGCGCACCTTGGGGTGGGCCGCCTTGAGTCGGTTCACGAAGCCCTCGACGCGCTCGATGCCCGTGCGGCTGGTCTGGTCGTGGCCCACGACGGCCACGTCCCCTTCGCTGCCGATGAGCGCCGCGAGTTTGTCGGCCGCGAGCGCGGCGGCGGCGCGGTTGTCGGTGGCGGCGGTGGTCAGCGGGATGTCGCTGTCCACGCCCGAGTCGAAGGCGATGACGGGGATGTTGGCGGCCCGGGCCTTGCGCAGCAGCGGGATGGCGGCCTTGCTGTCCAGCGCTGCGAGGCCGATGGCCTGGGGCTTCTTGGCGAGCGCGGCGGCCAGCATGTCGATCTGCTTGTCCACCATCGCCTCGCTCTCGGGGCCTTCGAAGCTGACGCGCACCTTGTGGTCCTTGGCCGCCTGCTCGGCGCCGGCCTTCACCGCCTGCCAGAACTGGTGCTGGAAGCCCTTGGAGATCAGCGGGATGTAGACGGTTGGGGGCTGGGCTTGCGCAGCGCAAGCAAGCAGCGCAGCCAGCAGCAGAAAGCGGCGTTTCACCATGTGTCTCCGTTCATGTTCTACGGTCTTGTCTTCCCCAGCGGCCGCCGTGGAACCGGCTCTGCCGGGCCACCAGCGGCGCCCCCTTGAGGGGGCCGGCGAAGCCGGTAGGGGGCGAGCTCATTCATCGCGGCGCAGGATGTCCACGTAGACCGCGAGGACGATGATCACGCCCGTCACCGCCGTCTGCCATTCCTGGCTCACGTTCAAGATGCGCAGGCCGTTGGCCAGCACGCTCATGATGAAGGCGCCGATCAGCGTGCCCAGCACCGAGCCGCGCCCGCCGGCCAGCGAGGTGCCGCCGATGACTACCGCCGCAATGGCGTCCAGCTCGTAGCCCTGGCCCAGCGCCGGCTGCGCCGAGTTCAGGCGCGACGCCATCAGCAGCCCGGCGATGCCGCAGATGGCGCCGCCCACCGCGTAGACGGCCACCTTGCAACGCCTCACGTGCAGGCCCGACAGCCGGGCCGCTTCCTCGTTGCTGCCGAGCGCGAAGAGGTAGCGGCCGAACACCGTCTGCCCCAGCAGTGCGCTGGCGCCCAGCGCCACGGCGAGCAGCACCAGCACCGCGTTGGGCAGCGGCAGCGCGGGCAGCAGCGCGCCGACGAGGGAGTCCTGCGCGATCGCGTCGAAGCCCGGCGTGTCCAGGAAGTAGATGGGTTTGCTGCCCGAGACGACCAGGGCCAGGCCCTTGAGCAACATCATCATGCCCAGCGTTGCGATGAAGGCCGGGATGCGCAGCTGCGCGACCAGCCAGCCGGACAGGCCGCCGCAGGCCGCGCCGCACGCGACGGCGGCCAGCACGCCCAGCGGCAGCGGCAGCCCCCAGTGCGTCAGCACGACGCCGGCGATGACGGCGCAGAACGTCATCAGGCAGCCCACCGACAGGTCGATGCCGCCGCTGACGATGACCAGCGTGCAGGCGATGGCCAGCACGCCGTTGACCGCCGTCGCCTGCAGGATGCTGACGAGGTTGTCGGTCTGCAGGAAGTTGCTCGACGCCGCGCCGAACACCAGCACCAGCACGACGAGGCTGGCGAAGGCGAGCAGGCGTTGCCAGGCGGCCGGCGAGGCCACGGCGACGAAGGGCAGGGCGCGGCTGCTCATGCGGCCAGGCGAGTGGTGGCCAGCGCCATCAGCGCTTCCTGCGTGGCGTCGGCGGCGGCCAGCTCGCCGCTGATGCGGCCCTCGCACATGACGACGATGCGATGCGCCAGGCCCAGCAGTTCGGGCAACTCCGACGAGATGACGATCAGCGCCTTGCCGCTCGCGGCGAAGGCGCGCAGCAGCTGGTGGATCTCCGCCTTGGCGCCGACGTCGACGCCGCGCGTGGGTTCGTCGACGATGAGGATGTCCGGCTCGCGCAGCAGCCACCGCGCCAGGGCGATCTTCTGCTGGTTGCCGCCGGAGAGCCGGCCCACCACCTGTGCGAGCGAGGGCGTCTTGATGCCCAGGCGCTGCACCAGGCCCTGCGCGGCGGCGCGAGCGGCGCTGCGGTCCACGCGGCCCAGCCGGCCGGCGAAGCGCGCGAGGCTGGGCAGCAGCAGGTTGGTCTCGACATCCAGCCCGGTGGCCAGGCCCAGGCGCTTGCGGTCCTCGGACAGGTAGGCGATGCCGGCGCGCACCGCATCGGCCGGGCAGCGAACCTCGACGCGCCGGCCGTGGACGAGGATCTCGCCACCGTCGCGCGGGTCGGCGCCGAAGATCAGCCGGGCCAGCTCGGTGCGGCCGGCGCCCATGAGGCCGGCCAGGCCCAGGATCTCGCCGCGACGCAGCGTGAACGATGCGTCGCGCACGCTGCGGCCGCGGCTCAGATGCCGGGCGGCCAGCACGACGGGCGCGGCGCTCAGGTCCGGCGTGTCGGGCACGGCCTGGTTCAAGGTGCGGCCCACCATCAGCCGGATGAGCTCGCCCATGTCGGCGCCGGCCATGGCCTGCGTGGCGACGCGCCGGCCGTCGCGCAGCACCGTCACGCGGTCGGCGATGCGCTGCAGCTCGTCCATCTTGTGCGAGATGTAGACGATGCCGACGCCCTCGGCGCGAAGCTGCCGCACGACGCGGAACAGCTCGTCCACCTCGGTCGGGTTCAGCGCGGCGGTGGGCTCGTCCATGATGAGCACGCGCGCGCGCAGCGACAGCGCCTTGGCGATCTCCACCATCTGCTGTTGCGCGATGCTCAGCGAGCCGACGCGCCGGCGCGGGTCGACGTCCAGCGCCAGCCGCGCGAACAGCGCCCGTGTGTCGGCGAGCTGCCGCGCCGGCGCCAGCAGCCAGCCGGCACGCCGCCGTTCGCGGCCGATGAAGACATTGGCGGCGGCGCTCAGGTCGGGCATGAGCTGCAGCTCCTGATGGACCAGCGCGATGCCCAGGTCTTGCGCGTCGCGCGGGCTGGCCGGGCGAATGGGCCGGCCGCCCAGGCGCATCTCGCCGCTGTCGGGCCGGTGCACGCCGGCGAGGATTTTCATCAGCGTGGACTTGCCCGCGCCGTTCTCGCCCATCAGCGCGTGCACCTCACCGGCGCGCAGGTCGAAGTCGACGCCCTGCAGCACGCTCACACCGCCGAAGGCCTTGCCCAGGCCGCGCGCTTCCAGCAGGTGGGCGGCTGCCGCCGGCGCGCCAGGCGCGGCCTCGGTGGCGGGGCGCTGCGCTGCGTCCAGCGGCAGGGCGAGGCTCATGTCGCCAGCCCGTAAAAGCGCGCCGCCGTGCCGCGCCAGACGTCGGCCTGGCCGGCGGCCGGCAGCGTGGCGATGCACTCGCTCGCCAGTTCCATCCACATGTCGTAGTCAGCCGCGAGGTTGAGCACCGGCCAGTCGCTGCCCCACATCAGCCGCTGGGCGCCGAACAGGCTCACCAGCGTCTGCCAGGCGGGTGCCAGCAATTCGGCGGGCTCGGCGTGGTCGTCCAGCTCGGTCAGCAGGCCTGAGAACTTGCAGCAGACCTGTGGCCGCCGTGCCAGTTCCGTCAGCCCCGTTCGCCAGGCCCGGGCCCACGGCGCGCGCCAGCCCTGGCACAGCGCCGGCTTGGCGGCGTGGTCGATGACGATGGGCAGCGCGGGCCAGCGCGCCGCGAACCTTGCGAGTGCTGGCAGGTGCTCGGGCCGCACGAGGGCGTCGAAGCGCAGCCCCAGGTCCAGCAGTGCGGTCACCATGGCCGGTGCCGGGCCGGTGTCGAGCCAGTCGGGGCTGGGCAGGTCCTGCAGCATGGGGCGCACGCCCTTGAACTTCGGGTGCGCGGCCCAGCGCCGCAGCGTGGGCAGGCGGCTGGCGTCGGCCAGGTCGACCCAGCCGACGACGCCGCCCACGCTGGCATCGCCCTCGGCCAGCGCCAGCAGGTGGTCGGTCTCGGCTTCGGTGGCGGCGGCTTGCACCAGCACCGTCTGCGTCACGCCATGCGCGGCGCGCAGCGGCTGCAGGTCGGCGGGCTCGAAATCACGTGCCAGCGGCGCGAGCGCCGGGTCGCCGACGTCCAGCCAGTCGTAGTCGCCACGGCTCAGGCGCCAGAAGTGATGGTGGGCGTCAATGCGCATCAGAAGTGGTGGAGGTGGGGTGCGCGGCCGAGCAGGCCAATGCGGGGGGATGGGCGGGCGTGCGTGCTGCCGTCACGGTGTTTCTAGATGGTCACGCCGCCGTCGACCGACACCGCCTGGCCCGTGATGAACCGGGAGGCGTCGCTGAGCAGGAACACCACCAGCGGCGCGATGTCGGCCACCGTGGCCAGGCGGCCCATGGGCTGGCGGGCGATGAAGTCTTTCTCGGCCTGCGCGGGGTCGGGGGCCGCGGCGATGCGGCCCCGCAGCGACGGCGTGTCCACCGTGCCCGGGCACAGCGCATTGCAGCGCAGGCCTTGTCGCACGTAATCGGCCGCGATCGATTTGGTCAGGCCGATGACGGCCGCCTTCGTCGCGCCGTAGGCAAAACGCAGCGGAAACCCCTTCACCGACGACGCCATGGAGGCCATGTTCAGCACCGAGGCGCCGGCGCCGGTGCGCTGGCTTTCGGCCAGCATGCCCGGCAGGAAGGCGCGCAGCGTGCGCAGCATGCTCTTCACGTTGAGGTCCATGCTGAAGTCCCACGCGGCCTCGTCGCAGTCCAGCACGCTGCCGTGGTGTACGAAGCCGGCGCAGTTGAACAGCCCGTGCAGCGGCGGCAGGGCGGCGGCGAGGGCGTTGATAGCGTCGGTGTCGCGCACGTCCAGCCGCGCCGTGCGCAGGCGGGTGGAGGGGGGCGCTTCGTCCATCAGCGACTCCAGGCCCGAGGTCTGGATGTCGGTGGCGACGACGTCGGCGCCGGCGGCCAGGCAGGCCAGCGCGCTCGCGCGGCCGATGCCCTGCGCCGCTGCCGTGATGAGGACGGTTTTGCCGGCAAGCGATGCCGGTGCAACGGATGTCAGCGTTGTCATTACGGCGAGTCTAGGCAGACCCTGCTAATTGGCCTTACCGTGGAAACCCCATCGGCCATTGTGGGGAGGATTGGTCAGGCCAATGCTGGCAAAATGCCGGGATGATCGAACAGCTCAAGGGCACTGACAGCCGGCGCCTGTATCACCAGATTGCCGACCGGCTGCGCGAGCTGATCCGTCAGGGGCGGTTCGACGTGGGCAGCCGCCTGCCTCCCGAGCGTGAGCTGGCGCAGCAGTTGGGCGTGTCGCGCCCGTCGGTGCGGGAGGCCTTGATCGCGCTGGAGATCGCCGGCTGCGTGGAGGTGCGCATGGGCGCCGGCATCTACGTGCGCGGCAGCGGCGAAGCGCCGGTGACGGCGGGGTTCGGCGAGAGCCCGCTGGAGATGATGCAGGCCCGCGTGGTGCTGGAGGGCGGGCTGATGCCGCAAGGCAGCGCCCGCGCGACCGTCGAAGGCCTTGCCGCGGTGCGCGCGACGGTGGACGAGATGCGCCGCGCCATTGCTGCCGGCAAGTCGGCGCTGGACGCCGACCGCCGCTTTCACCTGGCCGTGGCCGCGCTGACCGGCAACTCGGTGCTGGAGCGCCTCGTCGGGGAGCTCTTCAACGGCCGCTACAGCCCCATGTCACTGCAGCTCAGCGCGCTGGCCGACACGCCGCAGAACTGGGAAGACGCGCTGTGCGAGCACGAGCGCATCCTGGACGCCCTCGAAGCCCACGACCCACTCGCCGCGCAGGCCGCGATGCGGGTGCATCTCTTCAATGCGCAGGAGCGCTGGGCGCGGAATCGGTTGAAGGGGTAGCCCGGATATTTCGCGAGGCCGGCCCTCTCCGACCTGCAACACCGATGATCACGGCGATCTCGCCGTTCAAGGTGATATCCACTTTGGCTTCACGGGCCTACGCGGGCTTGCGCGGCGCCAGGCTTGTGGCCTGCACCTCAAGGCCTCGCCAATGCCTACGGGCATTGGCTGCGGCCGTCTCGGCGCATCCCCCGGCGCCTGGCAGCCACGCAATTCCCGCGTACCTCGCGAAATATCCGGGCTACGAGCCGGCACTGCGGCTACAAGGTGTTCAGGAACGCCTCCAGGTCCTGCATGTCCTGCAGCGTCAGCTTGAGTGGCCGGATCAACGGTGACGGCGGCGGGATCTCGGCCGCCTTCGCATGGCCCTTGGGCGGCTGTGGCATGCCGGTGTTGTAGAGCTCCAGCACCCCGTGCAGGTTGGGCGTGATGCCCTGGTGGAAGTAGGGCGCCGTTCGGCGCACGCCGCGCAGTGACGGCGTGCGCATGGCGCCGAGGTCTTGGGGACGCGTCGTCACGGCCTGGCGGCCGCGGTCCTCCTGGCGGCGGCCGATGAAGCTCATGCCGATCTGGTGGAACTCGTGCTGCGTGAGCTGCGGGCCGCTGTGGCAGTTCATGCAGCGGGCCTGCGTACGGAACAGATGCAGGCCGTGCAGTTCCTGCGGCGTCAGCGCGTCGCGGCGGCCTTCGATGAACTCGTCGAAACGCGTGCGCGGCGCCTCGATGCGGCGCTCGAACGCGGCCAGCGCCTCGCCCAGCCGCCGCAGCGTCACGCCGCCGGGGCCGAAGGCGGCGTCGAAGCGCGCGGGGTAGTCGGTTTCGGTGCTGAGGCGCTGTTGCAACGCGGGCAGGTCCATCGCCATCTCGATCGGGTTCGCGATGGGCATCAGCGCCTGCGTTTCCAGGTCGGCGGCCCGGCCGTCCCACATCAGTTGCGGCACGAAGGCCACGCCGTACAGGTGCGGCGTTTGCCGCGTGCCGGCCGCGCCGCCGTGGCCCAGGGCGACCTTGCGTGCGTCGGCGAAGCCCAGGTGCGGCTGGTGGCAACTGGCGCAGCTGATGTCGCGGTCACGGGACAGGCGGCGGTCGAAGAACAGCTGTTCGCCCAGCGCGACCCAGGTCGGTGGCTGGGCCGGCAGTGGCGTGCGCGGAGCCAGTTCCTGCCAGGTCACGCCTGCGTCCACATGCGGGCTGGGCCAGCCCGCGGTCGGGCCGCGGTAGACGGCCACCGCACAGCGGCGTTGCGCGTCGGCGTCGCTGCCCGCGCTGCCCGTGCTACCCGCACTGGCCAGCAGACGGCGGCAGTCGTCGGTCGTGTCAGCACCGACGGTGCCGGTCATCGCGGCGGCGCACAGGGCCGCCGCCATCCATCGAAGCAGCTGCATAGTCATCAGAAGTCGACGCCGGCTTCCACCGCCACCGAGCGGCCGCGCTCATAGGACGCGAAGGTATTGCTGACCGTCATCGTGTTGCGGTGGTTGGTCAGGTTCTCGATGGTCAGTTTCAGGCTCAGGCGCTGGTCGGCGCGGATGCGCGGCTCCCACAGGATGACGGTGTCGATGCCGAACGCGCGAGGCAGCGGCGTGCGCGCATAGACATCCACGGTGGCGCCTTCGTAGGTGGTGGTGCCGCTGCGCAGCACCTGCTGATAGGCGCCGCGCAGGCGCAGCAGGTTGGTGACGGTGAGCTGGCGCGACGGCACGGTGCTGACGGCGCCGATGCGCAGCGTCCAGGGCCGGTTGTAGTTGTCGGCCGGCCGCTCGGAGTAGCGCATGAACCTGCCGTCGTACTGGATGATGGCGTCTTCCAGCTGCGTGCTGCCAAAGGGGTCTTCGTAGCCGGCAGCGTTGGCGCGCACGTCGCTCTTGCTGATCGCCACCCAGGTGCGCGTGACGACCGGGCCGGTCTTGGCGGCTGCGGCGCTGGCCCAGCTCAGGGCCCAGTCCTTCGTCGTGCTGCGGCCATCGTTGGTGTAGATGTAGCACTGGTTGCCGTTGCAGTCGGTCTGCTTCGTGACGAGGCGCTTGACGACCTGGTCCTTGCCCTCGCGGTGCGTGAAGCGCAGGCTCAGCGCGCCGCCCAGCCAGGCCGGCTCCAGCGTGAGGCCGGTGCTGACCTCGTCGTCGTGCGGCGTCTTCAGGCTCTCCAGCCGGTTCAGCGGCTTGGCCTGTGTCGCGGTGCCCCAGGTCAAGGTGCCGGTGCGGGTCTGCGTGGTCTGCAAGGTGTTGATCTTCTCCTGCAGCACATAGGCGAACAGGTTGCGGCCGTAGTAGCGGCTCAACCCCACGTCCAGCGCCACGGCTTCGGTGGGCAGCCAGTTGAGCTGGGTGCGTGGCGCCAGGTTGGTCTTCTTCGTCAGCGTGTCGCTGTCGGCGCGCAGGCCCACGCGCAGCGAGAACGGTTGCCAGCCGATGTTGTCTTCGACGAACAGCGCGCCGCTCTCGGCCTGCGCCTCGAAGCGGCCGGTGGTGTAGGTCTGCAGCCGGCCGAAGTACTGGCCCACGGTCTTGTTGATCGTCGGGGTGGCGGAGCAGGCCTCGCTGTCCAGGCTGCCATCAGCGAACTGGCAGCGCGACATGGCGCCGGTGGTGGGCAGGTCGCGCACCGTGGAGTAGTAGCGGTTGACGCTGAGACGCTCGTAGTCGGCGTTCTGGCGGCGCAGCTCGAAGCCGGTCGTCACGCGATTCGTGGCGGCGGCCAGCTGCAGCGGGCGCAGGGTGGCCTTGAGCGAGTAGCCCGTGGTGGCCAGGAACTGATCGACGTCGCCCCAGGAGCCTTCGCCGCTGGCGGCGTTACTGACGCTGGGGTCGCCCCAGTTCTTGTCCGTGGACCAGCGCCAGCTGCGGTAGTAGTCGGTATCGCTGCGGCGCGACTGCTCGTTGCGGCTGTGCGTGAGCTGCTGCGTGAGGCGCAGGTTGTCGTAGGCCGACTCCCAGCGCCCCGACAGGCTCAGCCCGCCGGTGCGGATGGTGTATTCGCTGTCGCGGTAGTCCTCCTTGAAGTAGGTGTTGTTGGACGGCGCGTACACCAGCGTCAGGTCGCCTTTGTGCGTGCCGCCCGCGGGGGTGTAGTCGGCCTTGGCCATCAGCATGTCCTGCGTGCGCGTCTGCGTGATTTCACGGGGCGCGCTGGTGCCGTCGTTGGCGGTGGTGAAGGCACGCAGCGGGATGTCGGACGTGCGACGCGCCGCGCTGACCAGCAACCCCCAGTCCGCTGTGGGCCGCGCCTCGACGGTGGCGCGGTAGTTGCGCTTGCGGTAGTTGGGCTGCAGGTCGGCGGTGGAGGAGTCCTCGAACGCTTCCCGGCGCGCCGGGTCGATGAACACATGCGTCCAGGCCGATGACGTGTAGCCCATGGCCACGCTGCCGCCCAGGCGCTTGCGAGCCGAGCACAGCTTGGCGTCCACGACGCCGCCGGTGAAGCGGCCGAATTCTGCGGAGACGTTGGAGTCACGCACCGTCACTTCGCACAGCAGGCTGCTGTCGATGGCCTGGGCCTGTGAAGCCCCCGGCACCATGTCCACCCTGGTCGGCGTGATCTTGTTGCCCGGGTCCAGGTCGTTCATGAGCGACATGCCGTCCAGCAGGATCTCGTTCTGGTAGGGCTTGGCCCCATGGATGGAGATCTCGGCCGGTGCGATCTCGCCGCCCGTGGCCGACGACAGCTGCGACTCGTCGAACTGCACATGCGGGTTGAGCTTGAGCTGGCTCGTGAAGTCGCCGTTCAGCGTGGCCAGGCCGCGCAGCAGCGTGCGGTCCAGCGTGTTGACGTTGGCCGGTTGGGTGCCCACGATCGACACCAAGGGCAGCACGCCCGCTGGCGATGGGGAGAGGGCCTTGTCGACCGCCAGATCGGGGGCGGGAGCCGGCGCGGCAGGCTGCACGCGGCTGCGCACCAGATAGCCGCCGGACGACGACGGCACGGCTTCCAGCGGGGTGCCGGCCAGCAGCGCCGCGAAGCCGCCTGGCACGTCGAAGCGCCCGGTCAGGCGGCGTGAGGTCAGCCCGGCAAGCTGCGCGGCATCGAACGCCAGCACGACGCCGGCCTCGGCTGCATAGCGGTTCAGCGCCTGGGCCAGCGGCGCGGGCGCGATGTCATACGTACGGATGTCGGTGGCGGCCGTCGGTGCGCGCTGGGGCGTCTCGGCGGCGTGTGCGGACACCAGCAAGCCCGCAGCCATCAGGGCGGCGGCAAGCGGGTGGTTGCACAGGCGGGAAGAGCGGAGCGGCAGGGCGCGCGGGCTGGAATGCATGGTGGGTTGCGATGCGTTGACCTCCGTGGGCCGAACGAGCAGCGCAAAAGGACAACGGCACCTGAACTTTTTTTGCGGCTGCGCCGCTCAGCGCGCGGCCAGGTGCCAGCCCGCGCCGCGCTGCACCAGCTTCAGCCCGTGCTGCGCCGCCAGCGTGGCCAAGGAGCGCTGCGGGTCGCGCGCAAGAAAGCTGCCCGACACGCGCAGCCCCGTCACGGCCGGATCGCAGCTCAACGTGACGCCCGACTGCTGCTGCAGCGCCTGCAGGAAGCCCGCCAGCGGCTGGTCCAGCGCCAGCAGCATGCCGCGGGCCCAGGCGTCTTCGCTGCCGTCGATCGCGGTGGGCGGCTCGACGCCCGCGGCCGTGAACAGCGCCCGTTGCCCGGCCGACACGCGCACGGGGAGGGCGGCGCCGTTCGGCAGCACCTCCACGGCATGCTCGCGCACGGCCACCAGCGTGTGCTGCGCGGCCAGCGTGACGGTGAAGCGGGTGCCCAGCGGCCGCACGCTGCCGTCCCGCGTCTGCACGGACAGCGGCTTGTCGTGACCACCTGGCGCGGTTTGCACCTGCAGCGAACCTTGCGTGAGCTGCAGCGTGCGCGCACGCCGGCCGTCCTGGATACCGACGCGGCTCAACGCTGCCAGCAGCACCTGGGTGCCGTCGGGCAGCGCCAGTTCGCGCTGCTCGCCCGCGCCGGTCGCCACCCAGTCCACCGGCGCCGCGCCAAGCCAGGGCAGCCATGGATACGAGACCGCGGCCAGCGCCAGCGCGCCGAGCCCGCCGATCAATGCGCGCCGGGCGGGGCGGCCATGGCGACCGGTTCGTTGCAGCACCTGCGTGCAGCCCGTCGGTGCCTGCGCGAGCAAGTCCTTGAGCCGTTCGACGCGCTGCCAGGCCGCCCGGTGCTCGGGCGCCTCGTCGTGCCAGGCCTGCCAGGCTTCACGGTCGGCCGGGCTGTCGCCGGCACTGAGGCGCACATGCCACGCGGCTGCGGCCTGCAGCGGGTCATGCATCACAGCATTTGCAGGCATTGCAGCACGGCCTTGTGCAGATACTTCTTCACGCTGCTGACGCTGACGCCCAGATGCTCGGCGATGCGCGCGTGCTCCCAGCCCTCCAGCTGCGCCAGCAGGAAGGCCTCGCGCGGCTTCGGCCCGAGGCCGTCAAGCAGACGGTCCAGCGCCAGCAGCGACTGGACGACGGCAACCTGCTCCTCGGGCGACGGATGCAGCGCTGGCGGCAGCGCGGCCAGGGCGTCCAGATATGCGCGCTCGAGGTCTTGGCGGCGGAAGTGGTCGACCAGCAGCCCGCGTGCGACGGTGGCCAGGTAGGCGCGCGGCTGCGCCAGCGCCGGCGGGCATTCACCCGCCTGCAGCAGCCGCAGGAAGGTGTCGTGCGTGAAGTCGGCCGCCCGATCGGCGCCCGAGCCGAGCCGGCGACGCAGCCAGTCGGTCAGCCAGGAGCGGTGCTCCCGGTAAAGACCCTCGTGCGTGAACTCCACTTTCCCTCCGCGCATCGGGCTTGGACAGGCCCGCATTGATTTCGTCGACCACAAGGGCGCTGGCTGCTGCCATCACGGCACTGGCTGGCCCCAAGGTCGGGCGGATTCTATGGGAGTTATTGAGAATCATTCGCAACTTCTGGTGGCTGGGCCGGCTGATGGCGACCCGTCCAGGGGCGGCTGCCAGCCACGGGGCCGGGTCCGCCTCAGGGCAAAGGAATCGCCTCGATCATCGCCCGCACCTGCTCCCGCGCCCCGCGCCCCGCGCCTGCCCGGGGCTGCAGCCGGTGCGCGATGGTCTGCGGCAGGATGGCCTGGATGTCGTCGGGCGACACATAGTCACGCCCCTGCAGCAGGGCGCGCGCGCGGCTGGCGCGCAGCACGGCCAGGCCGGCGCGGGGCGACAGGCCTTCGACGAACCACTGGCCCGAGCGCGTCGCGGCGATCAGGGCCTGCAGATAGTCGATCAGCGGCGGGGCGGCGTGGATCTGCTGCGCGGCGGCCTGGGCCTGCATCAGTTCAGCCGGTGTCATGACGGCCGGCAGGCCCTTGAGCTGCTCGCGGCTGTCGCCGCCCATCAGCAGTTCGCGCTCGGCGGCCGCATCGGGGTAGCCCAGCGAGATGCACATCAGGAAGCGGTCCAGCTGCGACTCCGGCAGCGGGAAGGTGCCCAGCTGCTCGCTGGGGTTCTGCGTGGCGATGACGAAGAAGGGTGTCGGCAGCGGGTGGCTCACGCCCTCGATGCTGACCTGGTGCTCCTCCATCGCCTCCAGCAGCGCGCTCTGCGTCTTGGGGCCGGCGCGGTTGATCTCGTCGGCCAGCAGCACCTGCGCGAACACGGGGCCCGGGTGAAACGCGAAGCCGTTGCGTTCGCGCTCATAGACGCTGACGCCCAGCAGGTCGCTGGGCAGCAGGTCGGCCGTGAACTGCAGCCGCGAGAACTTCAGGCCCAGCGAGATCGACAAGGCGTGGGCCAGCGTCGTCTTGCCGACGCCGGGCAGGTCTTCGATGAGCAGGTGGCCGCCGGCGATCAGGCAGGCCAGGGAATCGGCGATCTGCGCGGGCTTGCCCTTGATGACCGTGCTAATCTGGTTTTGCAGCGCTTGCAGTTGCGCTGTCAGCGTTCGTGATGGCGTCATGGGCCTGCACCATAGCAAGAGTTGGCGCCGGTTCGCCCGTGAGCGGACTTGTTGCCACCCAAAAGCCCACGCCGGCGGCCGCAGCTGCGCGCCGCGTGGGCTTTTGAGTGACAACCCCTGGCGAGAGCGGCGGGCGTGCGCGCGAGCCGCGCTCGTGACCATCGCCGCTCCGCGGACTGGCGCCATGCCCACTGCCTACTTCCATCCCCCCGAATGCCGCCGCCACGACATGGGCGACGGCCACCCCGAATGCCCCGATCGGCTGGCCGCCATCGACGACTGGTTGATCGCGTCGGGCGTCGCCCAGGCGCTGCAGTTCGAGGATGCGCCGCCCGTTGACCTGAAGGCCGTGGAGCGCGCCCATACGCATGGTTATGTGGCGGAGATCGGCGAGTTGCTGCGCGGCTGCGCCGAGCGCGGTGAACGTGCCGCCGTGGACCCCGACACCTCGGCCAACGCCCACACCTGGGCCGCCGCACTGCATGCGGCCGGTGCGGCGGTGCAGGCCACCGACCTGGTCATCGACGGGCGTGCCGACAACGCCTTTTGTTCGGTGCGCCCGCCCGGCCACCACGCCACGCGCGACCAGAGCATGGGCTTTTGCTTCTTCAACAACGTGGCCATCGCGGCACGGCATGCGCTGGACACGCGCGGCCTCAAGCGCGTGGCGATCGTCGATTTCGACGTCCATCACGGCAACGGCACCGAGGACATCATCGCCGGCGACGACCGCGTGCTGATGGTCAGCCTGTTCCAGCACCCGCTCTACCCCTACAGCGGCGCCGTGCCCAAGGGCACCAACATGGTCAACGTGCCGCTGCCGCCCTACACGCGCGGCGATGAGGTGCGCGAGATCGTCGAGGCCATGTGGCTGCCGGCGCTGGAGAGTTTCAAGCCGCAGATGATCTTCATCTCGGCGGGCTTCGACGCCCATCGCGACGACGACCTCGGGCAGCTCGGCCTGGTAGAGGCCGACTACGAATGGATGACGCTCAAGATCAAGGACGTGGCCGAGCGCCATGCCAAGGGGCGCATCGTGTCGGTGCTGGAAGGCGGCTACAACCTGCATGCGCTGGCGCGAAGCGTCGGCGTGCACCTGCGGGCGCTGGCCGACCTCTGACGCGCTGTTTCCAGCGGTTTCCGCATCTCGGCCCCGCCGAGGGGCGCCGGTGCGTGGCGGTCGGGTCAAATGGCGCCCATGAATTCGATGCACCAACCTTTGAGCCTGAACGAACTGCAGGCCTTGCTGATCCGGGTCTTCAGTGTCGACGCGTTCGGCGAATGGGCGCTGCTGCTGGCCTGCCTGACGTTCGCGGGGCTGTTCTGCTGGGCCCTGGCCCGCGCGACGACGAAGCGCGACAACAGCGTGCTGCTGGGCGAGCGGGTTGTCGACGGCGCGCTGTTCCCGCTGCTGGCGCTGGCGCTGGCGTTCGGCGCGCGGCGGCTGCTGCCGGTGTGGGGGCTGTCGCCGGCGCTGTTCAAGCTGGTGTTGCCGCTGCTGGTGTCGCTGGCCGCCATCCGGTTTCTGGCGCGCGTGCTGGCCGCCGCCTGGCCGAAGTCGCAACTCATCAAGGCCGTCGAGAAGATCGGGTCCTGGGTGGTGTGGATCGGCGCGGTGCTGTGGATCACGGGGCTGCTGCCGGTCATCCTCGACGAGATGGACGACATCGGCTGGAAGTTCGGTGCCGTGCGCTTGACGTTGCGCAACCTCGTGGAGGGCGGGGTGACGGCCACGTTGGTGCTGGTGCTGGCCTTGTGGCTGTCCTCGGCCATCGAAGCGCAACTGCTGCGGCGCGAGACGCTGGACCTGTCCATGCGCAAGATCGCCGCCAACGCGGTGCGGGCGCTGCTGCTGCTGATGGGCCTGCTGTTCGCGATGTCGTCGGCCGGTATCGACCTGACCGCGCTGGGCGTGTTGGGCGGCGCGCTGGGTGTGGGTCTGGGTTTCGGCCTGCAGAAGCTGGCGGCCAACTATGTGTCGGGCTTCGTCATCCTGGCCGAGCGCAGCCTGCGCATCGGCGACATGGTCAAGGTGGACGGCTTCGAGGGGCGGGTCACCGACATCAAGACGCGCTTCACCGTCATCCGCTCGCTGGGCGGCCGCGAGGCCATCGTGCCCAACGAGCTGCTGATCACGCAGCGCGTGGAGAACTCGTCACTGGCGGACCCGCGCGTGCTGCTGTCCACCACCGTGCAGGTGGACTATGACTGCGACGTCGATGCCGTCATCCAGGAAGTGACTGCCGGGCTGGCCGGCGTGCCGCGCGTGCTGGTCGACCCGGGGCCTTCGGTGCAGCTGACCCGCTTTGCAGACAGCGGCCTGGAGCTGACCGTGCACTTCTGGATCGCCGACCCCGAGAACGGCAGCGGCGGCGTGCGCTCCGACGTCAACCTGGCCATCCTGCGCACCTTGCGGCGGTTGGGCGTGGACATTCCCTATCCGCAGCAGGTGCAGCATCAGCCGAAGTCGGCGTCCAGCACGACCCTGTAGCGCGCGCGGCCGCTGCGCAGGTGCTCCAGCGCGTCGTTGACGCGGCTCATCGGGAAGCGCTCCACCTGCGGCAGCACCTGGTGGCGGGCGGCGAACTGCAACATCGTCGCCAGCACGGAGGGTGGCGGCGTGGGCGACGCGGACAGGCCCTTCTGCCAGCTCAGCAGGCCGCCGCTCTTCAGGCTCAGCGCGTCGGTGACGACGCCCACCAGGTGCATGCGGCCCTTGGGCGCCAGCGTGCCGAGCAGCGCGTCCCAGTTCAGCGCGGCGCCGACCGTGATGAGCAGAAAGTCCAGGCTGCCGGCCGCGGCCTTCAGCTCGGCCTTGTCGACGCTGGACACGGTCTTGTGCGCGCCCAGCGCCAGCGCCTCGTCGCGCTTGGAGGCCGACGAGGTGAAGGCCGTCACCTCGCAACCCCAGGCGCGCGCGAACTTCACCGCCAGGTGGCCCAGGCCGCCGATGCCGACGACGCCCACGCGGTCCGTCGGCTTCACGGCATGCAGCACGAAGGGCAGGAACACGGTGCCGCCGCCGCACATCAGGGGGCCGGCGGCGGCAGGGTCCAGCGCGTCGGGCAGCGGGATGGCCCAGCTCCAGTGCGAGCGCAGGCGGTCGGCGAAGCCGCCGTGGCGGCCGATCAGCGTTGGCTGGCGCTGGGCGCACAAGTGCTGTTCGCCGCCGAGGCAGAAGTTGCAGTGGGTGCAGCTGCCGGTGTGCCAGCCCACGCCCACGCGCTGGCCCAGCTGCCGGCCCTTGGCATGCGGCCCCAGCGCCGTGATGCGGCCGACGACTTCATGGCCGGGCACGACGGGGTAGCTGGCGGGGAACCACTCGCTGTCGATCATCGCGAGGTCGGAGTGGCAGATGCCGCAGTGCTCGACGGTGATCTCGACGTCTTCGTCGCCCAGCGGGCCGGGGTCGAAGTCCAAGCGTTGCAGCGGGGCGCCGGCGGTGTGGGCGGCGTAGGCGCGGATCGGGGTCATGCGGGGGCTCCTGGCTTGGGGGTGACGCCGGACGCAGGCATCGTGAAGCATTGTGGACGCGATGCATACACGGCGTTCACCCGCAGCCGGCAGGATGCCGGGGGTCTTTTAGATGGAGTCCCTGATGAAACCTGTTCTGCTCTGCGGCCTGTGGCTGGCCGCAACCGCCGCCTTCGCCCAGCCGCCCGAGGGCCCGCCGCCGGGGGGGGAGCATCGCGGCCCGCCGGCCGAGGCGCTGGCGGCCTGCAAGACCGCCAAGGCCGGCGACGCCTGCAGCGTCACCCATGGCAGCCGCACGGTGCAAGGAACTTGCGCGGCGCCGGAGGGCAGGGCGCTGGCCTGCCGCCCCAAGGACATGCCGCCGCCACCGGACGGCGGCGCCTCGGGCCCACGCGGCAAGTAGCCGGGCCGGCCACCGGCTGTTGCCGGTGGAGCGGGTGGCCCGCGATGGGTGGGTCAGCCCGCCGCGACGGGGATGGCGATACCCTTGCCCGACGCGATGCGCTGCTTCCAGTCGGCCGGGCCCGTGATGTGGGCGCTGGTGCCGCTGGCGTCGACCGCCACGGTGACGGGCATGTCCACCACGTCGAACTCGTAGATGGCTTCCATGCCGAGGTCGGCGAAGCCCACGACCTTGGCACCCTTGATCGCCTTGCTGACGAGGTAGGCCGCGCCGCCCACGGCCATCAGGTAGGCGCTCTTGTGGTTCTTGATGGACTCGATGGCGACGGGGCCGCGCTCGGCCTTGCCGACCATGGCGATGAGGCCGGTTTGGCTAAGCATCATGTCGGTGAACTTGTCCATGCGCGTGGCCGTCGTCGGGCCGGCGGGGCCCACGACCTCGTCGCGCACCGGGTCGACCGGGCCGACGTAGTAGATGACGCGGTTGGTGAAGTCCACCGGCAACTGCTCGCCCTTGGCCAGCATGTCCTGGATGCGCTTGTGAGCGGCGTCGCGGCCGGTGAGCATCTTGCCGTTGAGCAGCAGCGTGTCGCCGGGCTTCCAGCTGGCCACCTCGGCCGGCGTCAGCGTGTTCAGGTCGACGCGGCGGCTCTTGTTGTAGTCCGGCGCCCAGTTCACGTCGGGCCACAGGTCCAGGCTGGGCGGCTCGATGTAGCTGGGGCCGCTGCCGTCCAGCACGAAGTGCGCATGGCGTGTGGCGGCGCAGTTCGGGATCATCGCGATGGGCTTGCTGGCCGCGTGAGTCGGGAAGGTCTTGATCTTGACGTCCAGCACGGTGGTCAGGCCGCCCAGGCCCTGCGCGCCGATGCCCAGGGCGTTGACCTTCTGGTAGAGCTCGATGCGCATTTCTTCGAGCTTGTTCTGCGGCCCGCGCTGCAGCAGCTCGTACATGTCGATGTCTTCCATCAGCGCCTGCTTGGCCAGCAGCGCCGCCTTCTCGGCCGTGCCGCCGACGCCGATGCCCAGCATGCCCGGCGGGCACCAGCCGGCGCCCATGGTGGGCACGGTCTTGAGCACCCAGTCGACGATGTCGTCGCTGGGGTTGAGCATGTAGACCTTGCTCTTGTTCTCGGAGCCGCCGCCCTTGGCCGCGACGATGACGTCCACCGTGTTGCCGGGCACCACGTCCATCTGCACGACAGCGGGCGTGTTGTCCTTGGTGTTCTTGCGCGCAAAGATGGGGTCATCCAGCACGGAGGCGCGCAGCTTGTTGTCGGGGTTGAGATAACCCTGGCGCACGCCCTCGTTGATGGCGTCCTCGATGCTGCCGGTAAAGCCTTCCCAGCGCACGTCCATGCCGATCTTCAGGAACACGTTGACGATGCCGGTGTCCTGGCAGATGGGACGGCGACCCTCGGCGCACATGCGGCTGTTGGTCAGGATCTGCGCGATCGCGTCCTTCGCGGCGGGCGACGCTTCGGTCTCGTAGGCGCGGGCGAGATGGGCGATGTAGTCGGCCGGGTGGTAGTAGCTGATGTACTGCAGGGCGGCAGCGACGCTGTCGATGAGGTCTTGCTGGCGGATGGTGGTAGTCATGGCAAAGCGCGGGCGATTGAGCCGGCGGAATTATCAGCGCCCCTCGGGCCGCAGGGGTTGTCGGGGCTGAATATGCTGACGGGTCTCACCGACGAGAACCTGACATGACCTCTTCACCTCCCCCTGTGGTTCAGCCAGTCGCCCATCCCCCGGTCGCACCTTCCGTGCGAGTCGAGCGGGACACCTTCGGCCCGATCGACGTGCCGGCAGAGCGGCTGTGGGGCGCGCAGACGCAGCGTTCGCTGCAGAACTTCGATATTTCCGGCGAGCGCCAGCCGGCCGAGCTGATCCGCGCGCTGGCGCAGGTGAAGCGGGCCTCGGCGGTCGTCAACCAGGGGCTCGGGCTGCAGGACGCGAGCAAGACGGCGGCCATCGTGCAGGCGGCCGACGAGGTCGTCGCCGGGCTTCATCCGCAGGAGTTCCCGCTGGTCGTGTGGCAGACCGGCTCGGGCACGCAGACCAACATGAACGTCAACGAGGTGCTGGCCAACCGCGCCAGCGAGTTGCTGGGCGGACCGCGTGGCGAAGGTCGGCTGGTGCATCCCAACGATGACGTGAACCGCAGCCAGAGCAGCAACGACGTGTTCCCGACCGCAATGCACGTGGCCGCCGTGCAGGCGCTGCAGGAGCGGCTGCTGCCGTCGCTGCGCGCGTTGCGCGACACGCTGCGGCACAAGGCCGAGGCGTTCGACGGCATCGTCAAGATCGGCCGCACGCATCTGCAGGACGCGACGCCGCTGACGCTGGGCCAGGAGATCTCGGGCTGGGTGGCGCAACTGTCACACGGCGAGCGGCATGTGCTGGCGGCGCTGCCGCACCTGCACGAGTTGGCGCTGGGCGGCACGGCGGTGGGCACCGGGCTGAATGCGCCGGCGGGTTATGCCGAGCAGGTGGCCGCCGAGCTGGCGCGGCTGACGGGCCATCCGTTCGTGACCGCGCCCAACAAGTTCGAGGCCATGGCGTCCTGCGATGCGCTGGTGCATGCCCATGGCGCGCTGAAGACCTTGGCGGCGAGCCTGACCAAGATTGCCAACGACGTGCGCTGGCTGGCCAGCGGCCCGCGCAGCGGGCTTGGCGAGATCCGCATCCCGGAGAACGAGCCGGGCTCGTCCATCATGCCGGGCAAGGTCAACCCGACGCAGAGCGAGGCGGTCACGATGCTGGCGGCCCAGGTGATGGGCAACGATGTGGCGATCAACATCGGCGGTGCGTCGGGCAACTTCGAGCTGAACGTGTTCCGGCCCATGGTCATCCACAACTTCCTGCAGAGTGTGCGGCTGCTGGCCGACGGCATGGCCAGCTTCAATGCGCATTGCGCCGTGGGCATCGAGCCCGATGAGGGGCGCATCGCGGAGCTGGTGGGGCGCTCGCTGATGCTGGTCACGGCGCTGAACCCACACATCGGCTACGACCGGGCCGCGCAGATTGCGAAGAAGGCGCACAAGGAGGGCACCAGCCTGCGCGACGCGGCACTGGCGTCGGGCCATGTGACGGCCGAGCAGTTCGACGCCTGGGTCGTGCCGGCCCACATGGTCGGGCGGTAGGGCGGCAGTCGCGCCGTCCCGAACGGGCGGGACGGTGCGCGGCGCTTCGAGCGGGGGCCTGGCCGAGGGTCAGGCCGTCTTCATGAAGTAGACGTCGCCGTAGTAGCTGTTGGCGATGACGATGCCTTTGAGCTCGGGCACGTACTGGATGGAGTTCTGGATGCCGTTGGAGCGCGCCGTGGGGGCGGTGCCGGTGATGCCCGGGCTGGCGACGAACAGATCGGACGCGCGGATGGTCAGGATCTTGATGCTGCCGCTGGCGTTGAAGGCAGCGATGAAGAGGTCGTTGACCTCGTCGTAAACAAGGCCGGGATATCCGCCGCTGAGGGTCAGTGCACTCGCGCCCAGGCCGCCGAAGCTGACCTGCTGGGTGCTGCCGTCGAGATTCAGCACCATCGGGGCGACGGCTTCGTAGCCGCCCACCACCAGGATGCGGTTGCGCTTCGTGTCGACGGCTGCGCCTGCGTACCAAAGTGTGCGCGCCACGGTGCCGACGCGGTCCCAGCGGTTGGACGAACTCGTCCACCGATAGAAGTCGTTGACGCTGTTGCGTGCGTAGTAGACGTCGCCGGTCAGCGGGTGGCGCACGCACAGGCAGGCATTGACGTTGCCGTTGTCGTTGGGCAGGCGGGCGATGTAGTCGGGGGTGTCCCAGTCGCTCTTGTTGAGGTCGAAGCTGAAGGAGCGCGTTGCACCGGTCAGGGCGTAATTTGCCGGCATGTCGGGGAACGGGCCGTTCAGCCCCGCGCTGGCGAAGACCACCATGCGATTCAGCCGGTCAATGAACTGACTCGCGTAGTAGGTGTGCGTCGCCGCCGGGCGGTTGTCCAGGTAGAACTGCCCCTTGTTGACGACGTCGGCGTTCGCCGTCGGTGCGCGGAGTTGGGTCCAGGTGGGCTGGTCGGCCAGCAGGTTCAGCGCATTGACCTCGTTGCCGGCGTAGTCGGCATGGCCGCCCGCGGCGCCGATGATGTAGACGCTGCCCTTGCGTTTGAGCGCAGCGCCGCACCAGGTGTCGATCTTGGAACTGGGGCCCGTCGCACCCAGCGGGCGGGGGCTTGGCTCGACCTTGGAGAGCGCCGTGCCGGCGATGGGCGCCCACTGCCAGGTGGCCAGGCCTTTGGCCCAGGTCGGCAAAGACGTCACGGCAGGCGTCGACGCTTCGGCCGGCGATGCGCCCGGTGCAGGCGCCGGCGCGGGGGTGGGCGCTGGTGCCGGGGCTGGTGTGGGGGCGGGCGCCGGCGCCGGAGTGGGGGCCGGCGCTGGCGTTGGCGCCGGCACGACCGGCACGGGCGGCGAGGCAACGGCGGTCGCCGTGCCGGGAGCCTTGATGCCCCAGACCGGATCGGTGTTGAAGGTGGCGATCAACTGGCCCCAGTTGCTCGCGCCGGAGACACGGGTCAGCGCTGCAGAAGCGCCGGAGACGCCATGGCGCACGGCGTAGGCCAGTGCGGGCAGGATGTTGCCCCAGTAGCTGGTGCCGCCGGGGAAGTTGCCGCCGCGCAGGTCGCCCGTGGCTCCCGGGTTGGGCGAGCCGAGCGTGGCCTTGTAGAGCGCACCCCAGTCGGTCTCCCAAGGGCCTTTGCCGCCCAGCCAGTCGGGGTTGTCGTTGGTGGCGACGACAAAGTTGTAGAGGGCCGCATCCCGGTAGAGCCATTCACTGCCGCTCGTGCCGCCCAGGCGGCCCACGATGCTCTTGGCCTTCCAGGCGAAGAAAGCGCCCAGGCGCGCCATGGCGTCGGTCGTGATGCCCGGCTGCATGGCCAGCGTGTAGCCGAACGCGGCGGTGTAAAAGTCCTGCTGCCAGGGGGCTTCGGTAACCTTGCCGTCGGTGGCCGTGCCGTAGGTGTCGCCATAAGGGGCGACGATGCCGAACGGGTTGTTGGGCTGGCCGACGTAGGTCGAGTAGTTGAAATCGATGTTGGCCGTCAGGGAGTTCAGGAACTCCGGGCGCAGCGTGTCGTCGTCCGGCGTGGCGACCGAGGCCTGGGCGAGCGTGCGGATGGCCCAGGCCGTGCCGCGCACCGTGGCGGCGCCGGAGATCGTCAGGAAGATGCCCTTGCTGGCCTGCCGATAGTTGTCGGTCTGGTACAGGTAGTTGTAGGTCGCCGCGAACTGCAGCTGTTCGAGGAAATACCAGGACCCCGTCGTCAGATAGGCGACGTAGCCGAGCGAAGGGTGGTGCGGAATGTCCCAGCCGGGCGCCGCCGTCCCCGTGGCCGTCGCCGTGTACTGCTGCTTGGTCGACGAGTTGACGCTGAGGTTGGGGAAGTCGCTGAAGCGGATCGGGCGGTTGGTGTTCTCGTCGCGGAAGTGAATCGGGTAGCGACCCGCGCTGAACGCATTGCGCAGCATGGCGCGGTAAGTGGTCGTGACGTCGCTGCAGGTGAGGAACAGCACATCCCATTCCGGGATCAGACCGATGGCCGGGTGGTAGGCCGTCTGTCCCATCGCGTTCGAATAGCTGCCCTGCTGCAGCGGCGTGAAGCTCGTGGGCAACGAGGTGACGACCGTGGCGCTGGGCGAGACGGTGCCGTAATACGTCGGCACCAGTTCCGTCTGCTGCAGGTAGGTGGGGTCCTGGCGGGCGATGACGCCCGGGTCCTGGCCGAGCCAGTGCGAAAGCAGCTGCCCATCCACCAGCGGGAAGCGGCAGTGATGCGGCAGGTCCACATCACGGCTGAAGCGCTGAGTGCTGCCGAGCGTGAACGAATAGGTGGAGCGCTTGTTCGTCGGGCCGGTGACGAACAGGTAGCCGTTCTCGATCCATGGCAGCACTTCCAGTGCGCCGTTGCTGTAGAGGCGCACTTCCAGCCAGGCCACGAGATGGGCATCGGTGCCGATGGGCTTGCGGAAGGTCCAGCTGGACATGTGCGGCCCGCTGACCCAGTTGGCAAACGGCGCCTCCCAATCGCTGCCGGACCAGCTGGCCTTGCCCAACGCGCCCGCGTCCACCACTGCGGTGGCGCCGATGGCCTTCAATTGACTCGTCGACAGCGCGGTGGCCGTGGCAGCCGTTGCCGCAGTGGACGACAGGGGCACCGTCAGCGGTGTGTTGGCGTCGAGCGCTGCGAAACCGGAGATGACAGCGAACTTCGCCGAACCATCGGGCCAGCGGTTCTTGATGACGACCTGCGAATTGGCGATGTTGGTCGGGGCGACGGTGTAGCCCGTGGGGACATCACCCTTGCGGAACGCGAAGCCGAGGTTGAAAGGCGCCTGAGCATTGGCCGTGGCGGCGCGCAGCATGAACTGCACCGGCGCCTTTGCGTTGGAGGCCTGCGCGCTGGCGTCCGCACCAGGGGACGAAGCTGCGGCGGAGGCAGCGTCCGATGCCGTGGGCGCAGAGGCTGCGGAGGACGGGCCGCTATCGGTCGGTGCTGCGCCACCGGCGCCACCACCGCACGCGGGCAGGGCAACGACACTGGCGGCAGCCGCCCAGCGGCGCAGGAAATCACGGCGATCTTGGTCAGACATGGCTTCGTTGGTGTCCCGATGGGATGGCAGGTCGGCGTCCAGGAATTGTGGCGAGCCGACGCCCGCAGGCGCGATCCTAGGCGGCTAAGGCGTGTGCGTGATCACGGACCGCCCAACCCTTACCTCGGGTAACCGCGTGCAAGCAAATGTGTGCGCGGTGCTGGCTGCGCTCGTCGGGCGCTTCAGTGCTTGTCGCCGTGGTGCGCCGGCTGCGGCAGCAGCCGGTCGGTGTAGGCGATGGCCATGGCCGAGAGCAGGAACGCGACGTGGATGATGGTCTGGTACATCAGCGTCTTCTCGGCGTAGTTGTCGGCGTTGATGAAGGTCTTCAGCAGGTGGATGGAGCTGATGCCGATGATGGCCGTGGCCAGCTTGACCTTCAGCACCGAGGCGTTCACGTGGCTGAGCCATTCGGGCTGGTCCGGATGCCCGTCGAGCTCCATGCGCGACACGAAGGTCTCGTAGCCGCCGACGATGACCATGATCAGCAGGTTGGAGATCATGACGACGTCGATCAGCCCCAGCACGACCAGCATCAGAATGGTCTCGTTGAGCTTGGTGATGGGCTCGTAGCCGATGACATGGTCGGCCGCATCCTTGATGGCGGCACTCTTGTAGCCAATGCTCTTGACCAGGATCTCCAGCGCATGCTGGTCACCGAAGGCCGCCTCGATGAGATGCACGAGCTCGGTCCAGAACTGGAAGACGTACACCGCCTGGGCCAGGATCAGACCGAGGTAGAGCGGCAACTGCAGCCAGCGGCTGGCAAAGATCAGGCGGGGCAGGGGGCGGAGTTGGGGATCGGTGGACATGGACGTGGGCCGAGCAGAATTGGTGGAAATTCTAGGTGGCGTGAACGACACCACGCCGTCAGGGCTTCGTCAGACGCCGCCAGCACAGTCCGCGCCAATCAACCCAAGGAGACTTTGATGAGCACGCTGAACACCTACGCGCCCAGCCCCGAGTGGGTGGCCAACGCCCATGTGAAGGGCGAGGCCGGGTATGCGGCGCTGGTGGCGGAGGCGGAGAAGGATTACGCCGGCTACTGGGCGCGCCTGGCGCGCGAGCTGCTGAGCTGGCAGACGCCTTTCACCAAGACGCTCAACGACGCCGACGCGCCGTTCTTCAAGTGGTTCGAGGATGGCCGGCTGAATGTCTCTTACAACTGCCTGGACCGCCATGTCGAGGCCGGCAAGGGCGGCAAGACGGCGCTGATCTTCGAGGCCGACGACGGCGCCGTCACGCGCGTGACCTACGCGGAACTGCTCGCCCGCACCTGCCAGCTCGCCAACGCGCTGAAGGCTCGCGGCATCCGCAAGGGCGACCGTGTCGTCATCTACATGCCGATGTCCGTCGAAGGTGTCGTGGCCATGCAGGCCTGCGCCCGCATCGGCGCGACGCACTCGGTCGTGTTCGGTGGCTTCTCGGCCCAAAGCCTGCGCGACCGCGTGCAGGATGCCGGCGCCGTGGCGTTGATCTGCGCCGACGAGCAGGCGCGGGGCGGCAAGGCGCTGCCGCTGAAAGCCATCGTCGACGAGGCGCTGGAAGGCGGTGTCTGCCCGACGCTGAAGGATGTCATCGTCTACCAGCGCACCGGTGGCGAGATCAGCTGGGACGCGGGGCGCGATCTGTGGCTGCATGAACTCACGGCGGGCCAGCCCAGCACCTGCGAACCGGAATGGGTGGAGGCCGAGCATCCGCTGTTCCTGCTCTACACGTCGGGCTCCACTGGCAAGCCCAAGGGTGTGCAGCACAGCAGCGGCGGCTACCTGCTGCACGCGGCACTGACGACCAAGTGGACCTTCGACCTGAAGGACGACGACATCTTCTGGTGCACGGCCGACATCGGCTGGGTGACGGGCCACACCTACATCGCCTATGGCCCGCTGGCTCTCGGCGGCACGGAGATCGTCTTCGAGGGCGTGCCCACCTACCCGGACGCCGGCCGCTTCTGGCAGATGATCCAGCGCCACAAGGCCACCATCTTCTACACGGCGCCCACCGCCATCCGCTCGCTGATCAAGGCCGCCGAAACCAACGGCGCCGTGCATCCGCGCAATTACGACCTGACCAGCCTGCGCCTGCTGGGGTCGGTGGGTGAGCCCATCAACCCGGCCGCCTGGGAGTGGTATCACGCGCATGTCGGTGGCGGCCGCTGCCCCATCGTCGACACGTTCTGGCAGACCGAGACCGGCGGCCACATGATCACGCCCCTGCCCGGCGTGACGACGCTGGTGCCGGGCTCCTGCACGCTGCCGTTCCCGGGCATCACGGCCGCCATCGTCGACGAGACCGGCAACGATGTGCCCAACGGGCAGGGCGGCATCCTGGTCGTCAAGAAGCCCTGGCCCAGCATGATCCGCACGATCTGGGGCGATCCCGAGCGCTTCAAGAAGAGCTACTACCCGGCCGAGCTCAAGGGCTATTACCTGGCCGGCGACGGCGCCATCCGCGACACCGAGACGGGCTACTTCACGATCACCGGCCGCATCGACGACGTGCTGAATGTCTCGGGCCACCGCATGGGCACGATGGAGATCGAGTCGGCGCTGGTCAGCTTCACGGAGCTGGTCGCCGAGGCCGCCGTCGTCGGCCGCCCCGACGACACGACCGGCGAGGCCATCTGCGCCTTCGTCGTGCTCAAGCGGCCCCGTCCGATGGGCGACGAAGCCAAGGCTATCGCCAAGCAGCTGCGCGACCATGTGGCCAAGGAGATCGGCCCCATCGCCAAGCCCAAGGACATCCGCTTCGGCGACAACCTGCCCAAGACGCGCTCCGGCAAGATCATGCGCCGCCTGCTGCGCTCGGTCGCCAAGGGCGAGTCGGTCACCCAGGACACCTCGACGCTGGAGAATCCCGCGATCCTTGAGCAATTGGGTCAGGCTTACTGACCCTGTTGCTCAAGCCGCACGCAGTGCGGGGGCGGCGGAGCCGAGCGCGGGATTCGGGGCTTGCTCATATCGCCTGCGATGTGAGCGAGCACCAGAACCCGGTGATCCTTGAGCAATTGGGTCAGGCGTACTGACCCTGTTGCTCAAGCCGCACGCAGTGCGGGGGCGGCGGAGCCGAGCGCGGGATTCGGGGCTTGCTCATATCGCCTGCGATGTGAGCGAGCACCAGAACCCGGCGATCCTTGAGCAATTGGGGCAGGCTTACTGAACGACGCCTGCCAAATGAGGGCCGCCCACCGGGCGGCCTTTTTTCCGGCGCGGCAGCCGTCAGCCGCGTGCG
Organism: Pelomonas nitida; assembly: GCF_043555975.1. NCBI lineage: Bacteria > Pseudomonadati > Pseudomonadota > Betaproteobacteria > Burkholderiales > Sphaerotilaceae > Roseateles > Pelomonas nitida. The sequence continues at coordinate 109,013 of NZ_JBIGIA010000014.1, forward strand.
CGGCGGCGGGCCACCGAGCCCACAAGCCCCAACCCACCCAGCATCAAGGCATAGCTGCCCGGCTCGGGCACCGCCGACACGGCCAGGGCGTGATCGAGATGGATCTTCAGCAACTCGGTGTTGTCCGAGCCCAGGTCGCGGCCGCCGGTGCCGGGGTAGTTGTTGTCATTGGCGACCAGCAGCGTGTGGGCGTCGAGGATCAGCACGCTCTCGATGGTGGTGAAGGGGAAGGTGAAGGCTTGGTTGCCGTCGCGGTTCAGGTCGTTGGGGTCGGCGATGTTCATCAGGTCGACCACCTCGGTCTTGACGACGTTGCCGTTGGCGTCGAGCTTGTTCAGGTCGATGCTGTAGATCTTCTTGAACGGGGTGCCGCTGGTGGCCGTGGCGCCGTTGCGTTCGATGACCAGGAACTCGTGGTCGTTGATGGCCGTCATGTCGCCGATGTTGGTGCCGGCGGCGTCGAGCTTGTAGTGCCACTGCTGGCCGGTGTAGGCCTCGGTGTTCACGTCGAAGGCGTTGATGCGCAGCGTCTTGGTCGGGTCGCCCGCCACCGTGCCTTCCAGCAGCGTGTAGAGGCGGTCGCCGCTGGCGTTGACCGCCATGCCTTCGAAGCCGTTGGAGCGCCCCAGCGTCGCCGCGGCGCTGCCATTGATGACCGCTTCGTTCTGCGGCGACAGCACGCCCGTCATGCCGATTTCGCGGCGTAGCACCTCGCCCTTGGCGTTGGTCTTGACGAGATAGGGTCCGAACTCGTCACCGAACCACAGGTTGCCGTTCTTGTCCTTGCGCACGGACTCGATGTCGAGGTCGGCGCCGGTCAGCAGGCGGTCGTTGCGGATGCTCGCGTCCACCAGCGGATTGGCGGCGTTGTTGTAGTAGCGCGTGTAGTCGGCCTGGATCTTCAGCGACAGCAGGTTGTTCGGGTCGGACAGCGTGATGTAGCTGCCCGCATGAAAGCCGCTCATGGCCGCGCCGGTGCCGTGGTGGGCGGCAATGACGTTGCCCGTGCCGCCGTTGGCGGTGCGGAAGTCCGGCGTCACGGCGTACAGGCGCAGCAGCGCATCGGCGGAGTTTTCACGCGTGCCGAAGCCGTTGTCGGGCATGAAGTAGTAGCTGCCGGCGGTCGGGCCCGCCAGCACGGCGGAGAAGCCTTGCACCGATTGCCGGTCCAGCAGCGGCAGCGGGTTGCCGCCAGCGCCGCTGGCGAACTGGCCCGTGGTGGGGCCGTCGGCGAAGGTGTTGGCGGGCATCAGGGCCCAGCCCTCCAGCGTGGCCGAGCCGGCCTGGGCGGCGTGAGCGAACAGGGTGACGACGGTTGCCGCGGCGGCGGCGACGGCGATTCGGGACGGGCGCGCAATGGTCATGGGGCGGGTTTCGCAGGGCGCGCAGAACAGCCTGCGCGGCCGCGATTCTTCGAACCGCGCATGAATCGCCCGTGACGCGCACCGTTGGCGGCGAGGCCGGTCGGCTCGTGCCGCTCAGAAAAGCAGACAGGCCCCGCAGGGCCTGTCGGAGTCAGCCGAAGTGAGGCTCGCTCACTTGACCGTCAGCACCCACTTGGCGAGGGCTTCGGCCTCGGCCGGCGTCACGGCGTTGGGCGGCATGACCATCGCACCCCAGACGCCCGAGCCGCCCTTTTGGATCTTTTCGGCGAGCTTTTTGTAAGCGTCCTTGTCCTTGGCGTACTTGGCCGCCACGTCCTTGTAGGCGGGGCCGACCAGCTTCTTGTCCAGTGCATGGCAGGCCATGCAGTTCTTTTTCTGCGCCAGCTCCTGGTTGGCAAAGGCGGCGGGGGCGATCAGGGCGAGGCTGAGAACCAGGAATTTCATCGAGAACCTTTCAAACGTTGAACTACAGTGAACGCAAAGATACCTGAAGGAGATGCCGCATGGCATTTGTATTGATCGGCGTGCTCTTCATCGTGCTTCGGCTGGGAGGATGGGTTCAGTTCCACAAGGATGACCTCTGGGCCTGGTTCATCATCCTGTCGCCCTTTGCGCTCGCGGTCGTATGGTGGGCCTGGGCGGACAAAAGCGGTTTGACTCAACGCAAGGCCATGGATGCCCTGGAGGACAAAAAGGCCGCTCGCCGCGACAAGCAGCTGGAAGCGCTGGGGCGGTTCAAGCCCGGCAGCAAGAAGCGGCGCTGACATGTTGGGCGACAGGCCCTGACGCGGCTGCGTCGCGCCACGGGCCCCGGGGTTGATGTCGGCCGCGCCGGGCGCAGGAGGGGGCTGGCTATGATGCGGCCCGCTTTCGCTTCCTCTGCCGAGCCATGCTCGTTCATCCCCAATTCGACCCCATCGCCGTCAAGATCGGCCCGTTGGCCATTCATTGGTACGGCATCACCTACCTGCTGGCGTTCGGCCTGTTTCTGTTGCTGGCGTCGCGCCGTGTCCGCATGCCGCAGCATGCCGCGGTCGGCTGGACGCGGCAGGACGTGGACGACGTGCTCTTCTACGGCGTGCTCGGCGTCGTGCTTGGCGGCCGCCTCGGCTACTGCCTCTTCTACAAGCCCGACTACTACCTCCACAACCTGACCGAGGTGTTCGCCGTCTGGAAGGGCGGCATGTCCTTCCACGGAGGCCTGCTGGGCGTCATCGCGGCCATGGCGATCTTCGGGCGCATGCGCCGGCGGGGCTTCTTCGAGGTGGCGGACCTGATCGCCCCTTGCGTGCCGACGGGCCTCGCGGCCGGGCGCCTGGGCAACTTCATCAACGGTGAACTGTGGGGGCGGCCAGCGCCATCCGATCTGCCCTGGGCCATGGTGTTCCCGCAGGCAAACGACCCGGTGGGCGTTGCCCGCCATCCGTCGCAGATCTACCAGTTCCTGGGTGAGGGCGTGTTCCTGTTCGTGCTGCTGTGGCTGTTTGCCCGCAAGCCGCGCGCCACGGGCCAGATCTCGGCGCTGTTCCTGACGGGTTACGGCGCTCAGCGCTTCGTGACCGAGTTCTTCCGCCAGCCCGACGATTTCCTGCCGCTGGACGGCCGTTGGCTTCACCTGAGCCAGGGCCAGTGGCTGAGCCTGCCCATGGTGTTGGCCGGCGTGCTGATGTTCGCCTGGGCCACGCGCCGCAACCAGCGCCCGGCGGGTTGAGCCATGCGCCAGATCTTCTTCGACACGGAAACCACCGGCCTGGAGGCGGACAAGGGCGACCGCATCATCGAAATCGGCTGCGTGGAGATGATCAACCGCCAGCTGACCGGCAACAACCTGCACCTCTACATCAACCCCGAGCGCGCGAGCCACGAGGACGCACTGCGGGTGCACGGGCTGACCGAGGAATTCCTGTCGGACAAGCCGAAGTTCGCCGAAATCGTCGACCAGTTGCTGGCCTTTCTGGCTGGCGCTGAGCTGGTCATCCACAACGCGCCGTTCGACATCGGCTTTGTCAACGCCGAGCTCAAGCGCCTCAAGCGCGGCGTGCTGACCGACCACGTGGACAGTGTGCGCGACACGCTGCTGATGGCGCGCGACCTGTTCCCCGGCAAGGCCAACTCGCTGGATGCGCTGTGCCGCCGGCTGGAGGTGGACAACACCAAACGCGTGCTGCACGGCGCGTTGCTGGACGCCGAGCTGCTGGCTGACGTCTACATCCGCCTGACACGCGGGCAGGACGCGTTGCTCATGGACGACCATGGCGACAGCAGCGGCAACGAGGCCCAGGCCAGTTTCGAGGCGGTGGACCTGAGCCGGTTCGACCTGCCCGTGCTGTGCGCTGACGCCGCGGAACTCGAGGCCCATGCCAAGCTGCTGATCGATCTCGACAAGGCGGCTGGCGGCACTTGCCAATGGCGAGTGTTGGAGCCGGCAAAATCCGTGGCATAATCGTGGGCTTCCCGGACGCGCTGATGTGTTTTTCGCTTCAGCGCTCAGCCTAGCGGTTTTCAGGGCGGTTAGCTCAGCGGTAGAGCACTGCCTTCACACGGCAGGGGTCGCAGGTTCGAACCCTGCACCGCCCACCACCTTCAGCGGTGGTGATCCTGAAAACGCGGCGCCATATTCCGGGCGGTTAGCTCAGCGGTAGAGCACTGCCTTCACACGGCAGGGGTCGCAGGTTCGAACCCTGCACCGCCCACCAAAGGACAAAGGACTTGCGAGATTCGCAAGTCCTTTTTTCTTGCCTTGCCCATTTTCGCGAGCGTGGCCGGGGCAGGGTGTTGTCGACAGCGGCCCAGTTGGGCCGCCCCGAATGCCCGCTGCTTAAAAGTGCAGCCAGGCAGCCCCGCCGAGGGCGATGCCGATGGCGCCCACGGCCAGCGTGCCCACTTCGAGCCAGCGGCGCCGCGTCAGCAGCGTGATCGCGGCCAGGGCGATGGAAATCTGCAGGGCCGTTGTGGCCTGGGCCCAGCGGTGATGCATGTGCATCTGCTCGCTACTGAGCTCATCGAAGTGGCGCGATGCTTCCTCGAGCTTTTCAGCCGCCAGCTTGATCTCGTTCTTCTCTTTCTCGTAGCGGGCGATCTTGTCCTTGTACTTGCTCTTTTGCTCGTCGTTGGGGGTCAGGTCGAAGGCCAGTTCGGCCAGGCTTTGCTTGCTGCTCTTGGCCTGGTAGTAGTTCCACTGGTTGCTGGCCTCGGTCTTGCGGATGGCGGCGTCGTTCTTGTAGAGCGCGGCGTTGGCCTGTGTGGCGCCACCCATGTACGAGAAGAAGGCGCCGACCGTGGCGAGGATGGCGGTGATGACCGCGAGTTGGCCTGCCAGGCCGCGCGGTTCGTGCTGGGCTGCATGCTCCAGTTCGTGGTCGTGAGGGCCGTGGACGTGAAAGCCGCCTGAGGACATGGCTCAGTTCTCCGTGCAAAGGTAGTCAACAAAATCGAAACGGGTGCCGTCGGCGCTGTGCAGCGTTTCGCGTTGGGTTTCGGTGAAACGCGCGCGATCCCAGGCCGGGAAGTGCCGATCGGCGTCTGGAAATTCAAGGTCCACCTCGGTGAGTGCGAGGCGGTGGGCGAGCGGCAGTGCCAGCGCGTAGATCTCGCCGCCGCCGATGACGCAGACCTCGGCACCGGGGCAGGTGGCGAGTGCGCCCTCCAGGCTGGCGAACACTTCGGCGCCCGCCAGCGTGCCGGTGCTGCGGCTGACGACGAGGTTGCGCCGGCCGGGCAGTGGCCTGAAGCGCTCCGGCAGGGAGTCCCAGGTCTTGCGGCCCATGATGACGGGCTTGCCGAGCGTGAGCTGCTTGAAGCGGGCCATGTCGCGCGGCTCGCGCCACAGCAGGTCGTTGTGGCGGCCGATGGCGCCGTCGCGGGCGACCGCAGCCACCAGCGTGATGCGCGCTGCGCTCATACGGCGACCGGTGCCTTGATGGCGGGATGCGGGTCGTAGCCGGTCAGCTCGAAGTCTTCGTACGCATACTCGAAGATCGAGGCCGGCCGGCGCTTGATCGTCATCGTGGGGAAGGGCCGCGGCTCGCGGGCGAGTTGCGTGGTCACCTGGTCGACATGGTTGTCGTAGATGTGGCAGTCGCCCCCGGTCCAGATGAACTCGCCGAGCGCGAGGTCGCATTGCTGCGCCAGCATCATGGTCAGCAGCGCGTAGGAGGCGATGTTGAACGGAACGCCGAGGAAGATGTCGGCCGACCGCTGGTAGAGCTGGCAGCTGAGCTTGCCGTCAGCCACGTAGAACTGGAACAGCGCGTGGCAGGGCATCAGCGCCATTTGCGGCAGCTCGGCCACGTTCCAGGCGCTGACAAGGATGCGGCGGCTGTCGGGGTTGGTCTTGAGCTGCTTGACGACCTCGGCGATCTGGTCGATGTGGCCGCCATCCGGCGTGGGCCAGTTGCGCCACTGCACGCCGTAGACCGGGCCCAGGTCGCCGTCGGCGCGGGCCCATTCGTCCCAGATGGTGACGCCGCGCTCCTGCAGCCACTTGACGTTGCTGTCGCCGCGCAGGAACCACAGCAGCTCCAGGATGATGGACTTCAGGTGCACCTTCTTGGTGGTCACCAGTGGAAAGCCGGCGGCGAGATCGAAGCGCATCTGGTGACCGAACACGCTGCGCGTGCCGGTGCCCGTGCGGTCACTCTTGCGCACGCCATGCTCGAACACATGGCGCATGAAGTCTTCGTAGGGCCCGATAGGGCGGGGCGGGGTGGTCATGCCCTGCATTGTCTCAGGGGCCGTGGAGGCCCCAGCGCTCCAGCGTGCCGCGCGGGTGCCGCTATGGCGCCAGCAGCACCTGCAGCACGCGGCGCATGACCGGCGCCATGGCCGACGTCTGCTGCGGCATGGCGGGGTTGCGCACGCCCAGCACGGTCAGGCCGTTGAACAGCGCGCCCAGCAGCAGCGCGCGGCCACGGATCTCGTCCGGCGGCAGCTTGTCGGCGTGCTCGCCCAGGCTCTGGCGGATCAGCTCCTGCGCTTTCTCGTTCACCAGCGCCTCGCTCTTTTGCACGACGGCGGCGAGCTTGGGGTTGCGGCTGGCCTCGGCCAGCACCTCCAGTTGCAGCGCGGCTTCGGCCACTTCGCTGTGCTCGTCGATGGCCTCCTCGGTGCGGGCCAGCATCTGCTCCAGCAGGGCGCCGCCCTCCCGGAACTCGGCGATGCGCAGCAGCACCTCCTCACAATCCCGTTCGACGATGGCCGCAATGATGTCGTCCTTGTTCTGGAACAGGTTGTAGATGTGGCCGGGGCTCATGCCCGCCGTCTTGGCGATCTCGGCCATGCTGGCCGCATGGAAGCCACGGCGGCGGAAGCACTCGGCCGCCGCATCCAGCACCTGCTGGCGGCGGGCGAGCGCCCGGTCGGAGGGTTGGGGGGAGAGCGTCACGACGCGGATTGTCCGCTGGTTTGACCGTCAGGGAGACCGCCGCCGAGCGCCTTGTAGAGCGTCACGCGGTTGACCTGCTGGGCCAGCCGCGTCGCGATGAGGCTTTGCTGGGCGCTGTAGAGCGAGCGTTGGGCGTCCAGCGTCGTCAGCCGGTCGTCCAGGCCTTTCTCGAAGCGGGCCTCGGCCAGGCGCAGGGCGTCCTGCGTCTGCGTGACGAGGCGCTGCTGGGACTCGACCTGCTGGCCCACCGTGGCGCGCTCGGCGAGTGCGTCGGCCACTTCGCGGAAGGCGGACTGGATGGACTTCTCGTACTGCGCCACGGCGATGTCGCGGTCCACCTGGGCGATCTTCAGGTTGGCCTGGTTGCGGCCGGCGTCGAAGATGGGCAGCGTCACTTGGGGCACGAAGCTCCACATGCCGGTGCCGCTGCGGAACAGGTCGTCCAGCGCGTTGCTGGCACTGCCGGCACTGGCCGTCAGGCTGATGCGCGGGAAGAACGCTGCGCGGGCCGCACCGATGTTGGCATTGGCGGCGCGCAGGCTGCGCTCGGCCTGCAGCACGTCGGGCCGGGCCAGCAGCACGTCCGACGGCAGGCCGGCCGACAGCTCGGCGGTCTGCGTGACGGCGGCGTCCGTGCCGGCATCCGGCCATTGCGCGGGCTGCAGCGGCTGGCCGACGAGCAGCTCCAGCGCGTTGCGGTCCTGCGCGACCTGGCGCGTCAGCGTGGCGAGGTCGGCCTGGGCCGTCTCGGCGGCGATCTCGGCCTGGCGCAGGTCCAGCGTGGACGACACGCCGGCGCTCTGCAGACGCTGGGTCAGGCGCAGCCCGTCCTGGCGCGACAGCAGCGTCTGTTCGGTCAGGCGCAGCCGTTCCTGGTCAGCGGCGAGCGTGAGGTAGGCGCTCGCGACTTGGGCGACGAGGCTGATCTGCGTGCTGCGGCGGGCGTCGTCGGTGGCGAGGTAGGTTTGCAGCGCGGCGTCGGTGAGGTTCTTCACGCGACCGAACAGGTCCAGCTCGTAGGCGCTGACGCCCAGCGTGGCGGTGTACTGGCGGGTGACGGTGCCGTTCATGCGCTGTGCCGTCTGGCCAACGCCCGCGTTGACGCTGGGCAGCCGGTCGGCGCGCTGCACGCCGTACTGCGCCTGGGCGCGCTGCACGTTCAGCACGGCGACGCGCAGGTCGCGGTTGTTCGCGAGCGCCTGCTCGATCAGCGCTTGCAGCTTGGCATCGGTGAAGAACTCGCGCCAGCCGAGGTCGGCCGCCTTGGCGTCGGCCGCAGCCGTCTGCGGCACGGGCCACTGGGCGGCCACCGGCGAGGCGGGGCGCTCATAGGCCGGCGCGAGGCCGGCGCAACCGGCCAGCGCGAGGCTCGCGGCGAGCAGCGTGGGCATGAGGAACTTGGTCATGTCAGTGGCCCTCCTGGGCATGGTGTGCGGGTTGTGCCGGCGCGGTGGGCGCTGCCGGTGCGGCGGCCGCGCGGCTCGGGAACCAGCGCTGCACTGCGATGAAGAACACCGGCACGAAGAAGATGCCCAGCACGGTGGCGCTCAGCATGCCGCCCAGCACACCGGTGCCGATGGCGTTCTGGCTGCCCGAGCCGGCGCCGGTGGCGATGGCCAGCGGCAGCACGCCCAGCGCGAAGGCCAGCGAGGTCATCAGGATGGGACGCAGCCGCATGCGCACAGCGTCCAGCGTGGCGGTGACGGCGTCCTTGCCCGCCTCCATCTGCGCCTTGGCGAACTCGACGATGAGGATGGCGTTCTTGGCGGACAGGCCGATGGTGGTCAGCAGGCCGACCTGGAAGTACACGTCGTTGGACAGGCCACGGGCCGACGCGGCCAGCAGCGCGCCGATGACGCCCAGCGGCACCACCAGCATCACCGAGAACGGGATGCTCCAGCTCTCATACAGCGCGGCCAGGCACAGGAACACGACGAGCAGCGACAGCGCGTACAGCATCGGGGCCTGATCGCCGGTGAGGCGCTCCTGGTAGGACAGGCCCGTCCAGCTCACGCCGATGCCCGGCGGCAGCTTGGCGACGATGGACTCGACCGACTTCATCGCGGCGCCCGAGCTCTTGCCCGGCGCCGGCTGGCCCAGCACTTCGAGGGCCGGCAGGCCGTTGTAGCGCTCCAGTCGGGGCGAACCCAGCTCCCAGGTGGCCGTGCCGAAGGCCGAGAACGGCACCATGTCGCCGGAGGCGTTGCGCACGCGCCAGCTGTTCAGGTCGTCAGGCTGCATGCGGTAGGCCGCATCGGCCTGCAGGTAGACCTTCTTCACGCGACCGCGGTCGATGAAGTCGTTCACATAGCTGCCGCCCCAGGCGGTGGAGAGCAGGCTGTTGATGTCGGCCACCGTCAGGCCCAGCGCGCCGGCCTTGGCCGTGTCCACGTCCAGGCGCAGCTGCGGCGCGTCCTGCAGGCCGTTGGGGCGCACGGCCACCAGCGTCGGGTCTTGCGCGGCCATGCCCAGCAGCTGGTTGCGCGCGGCCACCAGGGCCTCGCGGCCCACACCGCCTTGGTCTTGCAGGTAGATGTCGAAACCGCTGGCGTTGCCCAGTTCCAGCACGGCCGGCGGCGCGAAGGCGAAGACCGAGGCGTCGCGGTACTGCATGAAGTTGCCCATCGCGCGGCCGGCGATGGCCTGCACCTTCTGGGCCGGGCTCTTGCGCTCGCCCCAGTCCTTGAGCTTGACGAAGGCCATGGCCATGTTCTCGCCGCGGCCGGCGAAGCTGAAGCCGGTGACGGCGAACACGGATTCGACGTTGTCCTTCTCGTTGGTCAGGAAGTGGTTCTCGACGCGCTGGACGACGTCCAGCGTGCGCGACTGCGTGGCGCCGGCCGGCAGCTGCACCTGCGAGAACAGGATGCCCTGGTCTTCTTCCGGCAGGAAGGACGTGGGCAGGCGCAGGAACAGCAGCGCCATGCCGACGACGATCAGGCCGTAGACGACCAGGTGACGGCCCCAGCGGCGCAGCATGCGGGCGACGACGCCCTCGTAGCCGGTGGTGGCCGCATCGAAGCGGCGGTTGAACGCGCCGAAGAAGCCGTGCGTGGCCGCGCCGTGGCTGGGCTTGAGCAGCGTGGCGCACAACGCCGGGGTCAGCACCATGGCGACCAGCACCGACAGCGCCATGGCCGACACGATGGTGATCGAGAACTGGCGATAGATGACGCCCGTGGAGCCGCCGAAGAAGGCCATCGGCACGAACACGGCCGACAGCACCAGCGCGATGCCCACCAGCGCGCCGGTGATCTGGCCCATGGACTTGCGCGTGGCTTCCTTGGGCGACAGGCCTTCCTCGGTCATCACGCGCTCGACGTTCTCGACCACGACGATGGCGTCGTCCACCAGCAGGCCGATGGCCAGCACCAGGCCGAACATCGTCAGCGTGTTGATGGAGAAGCCGGCCGCGGCCATGACGCCGAAGGTGCCCAGCAGCACGACCGGCACGGCGATCGTCGGAATCAGCGTGGCGCGGAAGTTCTGCAGGAACAGATACATCACGAGGAAGACCAGCACGACCGCTTCGATCAGCGTCTTGATGACCTCGTGGATGGAGACCTCGACGAAGGGCGTGCTGTCGTACGGCACGACCACCTTCATGCCGGCCGGCATGTAGCTTTCCATGCGCTTGAGCTCGGCTTCCACGGCCTTGGCCGTCGAGAGCGCATTGGCGCCGGTGGCGAGCTTGACGGCCACGCCCGCGGCGGGCTTGCCGTTGTAGCGGGACACGGTGGCATAGCTCTCGGCGCCCAATTCCACGCGGGCCACGTCACCGAGGTGGACGGTGGCACCGTCGGCCTTGGTCTTGAGGACGATGTTGCGGAACTGCTCGGGCGTTTGCAGGCGGCTCTGCGCCGTGACGGTGGCGTTGAGCTGCTGGCCGACGTTGGCCGGCGCGGCACCCAGCTGGCCGGCGGAGACCTGCGCGTTCTGCGCCTGGATGGCCGTGGACACATCGGCCGGGGTCAGGCCGTGCTGGTTCAGCTGGTTGGGGTTCAACCAGATCCGCATGGCGTACTGCGCGCCGAACAGCGTCACCTCGCCCACGCCTTCCACGCGGCTGAGCGGGTCCAGCACGTTGGTGGAGACGTAGTCGGACAGGTCGACGTTGCTGAGCTTGCCGTCCTCGGACACGAAGCCCACCACCATCAGGAAGTTGATGGTGGACTTGACCACCTGCACGCCCTGGCGTTGCACTTCCTGCGGCAGCAGCGAGGTGGCGGACGCCAGCTTGTTCTGCACCTGCACCTGGGCGGTGTCGGGGTTGGTGCCGGCCGCGAAGGTCAGCGTGATGCTGGCGTTACCTTGCGAGTCCGACGTGGAGGACATGTAGGTCAGGCCATCGATGCCCTTGAGCTTTTGCTCGATGACCTGGGTGACGGTGTCTTCCAGCGTCTTGGCGGAGGCGCCGGGGTAGGACGCGTTGATCGACACCTGCGGCGGCGCGATGCTGGGGTATTGCGAGACCGGCAGCGTGCGGATGGACAACGCACCGGCCAGCATGATGACGATGGCCAGCACCCACGCGAAGATGGGCCGGTCGATGAAGAAGCGGGACATGGGTCGTCCTCCGATCAGCGGGCCTGGGCGGCCGATGCGGCGATCTGCGCGGGCGCGGCGGCAGCCGCCGCTTGCACCGGGGCGCCAGGGCGCAGGCGCTGCAGGCCGTCGACGATGAGCTGGTCACCGGCCGCCAGGCCCGACGTCACCAGCCACTGGCCGTTGATGACGGCGCCGGTCTGCAGCTGGCGGGCCTCGGCCTTGCCATCCTTGCCGACCACGAAAGCCGTGGCGTTGCCCTTGGCGTCACGCGACACGGCCGCTTGCGGCGCCAGCAGCGCCTGGGCCTGCACGCCGGTTTCCACCAGCGCACGCACGTACATGCCGGGCAGCAGCTGGCGCTTGGGGTTGGGGAACTGCGCGCGCAGCGTCACGCTGCCGCTGGCGGGGTCGACCTGCAGCTCCGAGAACTGCAGCTTGCCTTCCTGCGCGTAGGTGCTGCCGTCTTCCAGCAGCAGCTTGACGCGCGCCTGGCCGCTGGCGTCGCGCTGCAGCGTGCCGTCGGCGATCTGGCGCTGCAGGCGCAGCAGTTCGGCGCTGGTCTGCGTCACGTCGACGTAGATCGGGTCCAGCTGCTGCACGGTGGCCATGGCCGTGGTCTGGTTGGCCGTGACGAGCGCACCGGCAGTGACGGCCGAGCGGCCGACGCGGCCCGCGACCGGCGCGGTGACGCGGGTTCGGTCCAGGTCGATCTGTGCGGTGCGCAGCGCGGCGCGGGCGGCCTGCACATCGGCTTCGGCCTGCTTCAGCGCGGCCTGGGCGTCGTCGCGGAGTTGCTTGCTGACGGCGTCGATGCCGGCCAGTTCGTCGTAGCGGCCGGCCTTCAGGCGAGCCGTGGTGGCGGTGGCTTCGGCCTTGGCCAGCGAGGCCTGGGCGCTGTCACGGGCAGCCTGGTAGCTGGCGGGGTCGATCTGGTAGAGCAGCTGACCGGCCTTCACGTCGCTGCCTTCGGTGAAGGCGCGGGTCTTGATCAGGCCGGTGACCTGCGGGCGCACTTCAGCCGTCTGCGTGGCAACGGTGCGGCCGGCCAGCTCCGTGGTCAGCTCCACGCGCTGGGGCTGCAGTTGCACCACGCCCACCGGCGACGGGCCTTGCTGCGGTGCGCCGCCTTGGGCGCCGGCCGGGCTGCAGGCGCTGAGGAAGAGGGCGGCCGCGACGGCGACGACCACCGTGAGCGTGGCGAAGGCCGGCATGCCGAGCGAGCGGTGCTGAGGGCGTGCGGGAGCGCTGGTCTGGAGATGGGTGGGCATGGTGTGGGCCTCGACGGTGGTGGGGCCGGGCGGCGAAGGGGTCTGGTGGGGATCCAGGGCGCTCACGGCAGGCTTTGGATATTGAATGATCGTTCATTCTATTTTTTGAAGCGGAATTCGCAAGCGCTGAATGAATGACCATTCAGATCTGTAGGACTTTGGCGCCGGCGCTCTGGCCGAGCTTGTGAACCATTTTTGCAAGATCGTTGCGAATGCAAATGATTCGCATTTATAGTGATGGAGCGATGCGCGACCTCAGCGACATCGGGCTCCCGTTTCCCAACCCGTTCACCATGTCCACCATCAAATTTCAAAGCATCGGACGTTGGCTGGCCCCCGTGCTGTTCAGCGTCGGGGCCCAGGCCCATTCGCCTTATCTCAAGCCCAACGCCTTCGCGGCCGACGAGCAGCGCAAGCACGTCACGGTCGAGGCGTCCTTCGCCGAAGGCGATCTGCGGCCGGATGTGGCGATGAAGTCCGATGCCTTTCAGGTGCTCGGTCCCGATGGCAAGTCCCAGGCCCTGGTTCCGGCGGCGGTGTTGAAGGACGCCAGCTTTCTCGAGGTGCCGCTGTCTGCGGGCAACGGCACTTATCTGATTTCGTCCGGCGTGCGCAAGGGGCGTCTGGCGAAGGCGGTGCTGCGTGACGGCAAGGTGCACTTCGTCGAGCGCAAGGAGGAGCAGCAGGCAGGTGACGCCCCGATCGAAGTGCAGAGCATCACGCGCGCTGATGTCTACGTGACGCGTGGCAAGCCCAGCCTGGCCGATTTCGACGCGCAGGGTGTCGGCATCTACCCCGTCACGCAACCCTACGACCTTTACGCCGGCGAGACCGTCACGGTTCGCGTGCGCGAGAGCCGCCAGCCGCTTGCCGGCGAGACCGTCAGCGTCATCGCCGACGGCCAGCACTACGCCAGCCGCAAGCAAGCCGAACTGACGCTCAGCACCAATGCTGCCGGTGAGGTCAGTTTCAAGCCCAGCACGGCGGGCCTGTATCTGCTGCAGGTGCGCGTGCGCCGGCCATCGGCAGACAACCCGGCGCTGTGGCTGAGCCACACCGCCACGCTCACCATCGAAGTTCAACCCCAACCATGACATCCCGCATGACTCCGAACCCCCGCCTGCTTGCCGCCCTGCTGGGTGCGGCCCTGTTGCCCGCCATGGCGGCCTCGCATTCGTCAGCCACCTTCATCAGCGAGCAGGACTTGAACGGCGACGGCAAGGTGCTGCTGGCCGAATTCAAGCTGGGGCGCCAGGTCGAGTTCGCGCGCATGGACTTCGATGCCGATGGCGTGTTGAGCGAGGCCGAGTACCTGGGCGAGTTCGAAGGGCGCCTGATGCTGCGCGTCGGCAAGATCGCCGACCCCGAGAAACGTCGCGAGGAGCAGCAGCGCCAGATGCGCCAGGCCAAGGTGCGTTTCGGCGTGCTGGATGCCGACAAGAACGGCAGCATCAGCCCCGAGGAATTCCAGGCGACCGGCATGCGCATGTTCAACCTGCACGATCGCAACCAGGATGGCGTGGTCGACGACACCGACATGAAGCTTGCGGAGCAGGAGCGCAAGGACGGCAAGACAAGCTTCGTGTCGCCCTGAAGGCCTGAGAGGGCGGGAAGCCATTCCGCATGCCCGCCTTGCTGCCCGAAGGCCCCCACTCGTCGTTGCAAATGCTCGCCGTAGCCCGAGCGACGGCTGCGCGGTGCGCCTAGATTGGGGCGCTGTCGGACGCCTTGTCGGTCGCGCCGAAGTCCCTCTCGCCCTCTGAGTCGCCCCGCTTCTTTCAGCGCCTGCCGCGATTGCGGCAGATGCCGTCCCGTAGCCGCCGCCGCGCCGCGGCCACGGCATCTCTTCGTTTCTTTCACTCTCGACAGCCAGCCATCGCGTCGCTTGCGAAGCCAGCCAACATGAATTCCTCCAAGGCTTTGCATGAACAAGAACATCCCCACCGGCGCCGCGGTTCGCGGCTGCCAGGTTTCCCCGATTGCCACGGCCGCGCGTCAGGCGCTGTTGCTGATGGCCTTGACGGGTGGCGCCGCCTGGCTGCAGGCCGCTGAGGCGCAGCAGCAGGCAGCTGCCCTCCAGGTGCCGGCCGGGCCGCTGGCCGATGCGCTGACGCAGTTCGCCACCCGTGCCGGCGTGTCGCTGCAGGTCGACGCCGCGCTGGTGGCCGGCCGCACGAGCCCGGGCCTGCAGGGGCGTTTCGACGCGCGCGAAGGCTTTGCCCGGCTGCTGGAAGGCACGGGGCTGGCGGCGCGCGAGCGTTCGCCCGGCCATTGGGTGCTGCAACGCGCCACCGCTGACGCCGGTGCTCTGCCGGTGGTGCGTGTGACCGCCGCCGAAGAGCGCGCCGAGGCGGGCACGCGGACGGTGCTGACGCTGGACGATGGCGAGCGCAGCGGCGTCACCAGCTTGGGCGATGTGGCTCGCTACCAGCCGCTCGTGGAAGCGCCGGGCACGACGCTCGGCTCCACGCGGGGCGCCAGTCGCTATGACCGCGGTGGCACGACCAACTACAACATCCGCGGCGTCGAAGGCAACCGCGTGGGCCTGGACGTGGACGGTATCGAGATGCCCGATGCCATCAGCCGGGCGCCGCTGACGGCGCGTTCGGAGGACGGCACCTTCGGCATGGGGCGCGACTTCATCGACCCGGACATGTACGCATCGGTCGACATCCAGTCGGGCACGACCAACTCGCAGCGTTCGGCCGGCGGCATCGGCGGCGCCGTGAGCTTTCGCAGCAAGTCGCCCGAAGACTTCGTGAGCGCCGGCAAGCCCCTCCATGCGGGCGCCAAGCTCGGCTACAACGAGGCCAACAAGAGCTGGACCAAGGGGGCGACTCTCGCGGCAATGGCCGGCAGCGTCGGCGTGTTGCTGAACTACACCCGGCGTGATGGCGAGCAGACGGAAAACCACAGCGACACGGTGCCCGCCTACCCGGAAGACTGGCACTCCGACGCGCTGCTGCTCAAGGGTGTGCTGCGCGTGAACCCCGCGCACCGGCTGGAGCTGGCGGCGGACCTCTACCGCAAGCAGAGCGACTCGACGTTCGACGCCTGGGACACCGCCGCGACCGCCGTCACCGGGCGATCCACGCAGGACGCGCGCACCCGCCGCGACACCGTCTCGCTGGCGCACACCTGGACGCCCGAGGCCGGTGGCTGGGTCGACCGGTTGCAGACACGCTTCTACCTGCAGAACACCGACATGGATGACGCGACGTCCACAGTGACCCTGGCGACACAGGCGCAGATCCTGGAGGCCTCGCGCAACAAGACGCGCCAGCTCGGCTTCTCGACGCTGGGCGAGAAACGCGTCGGCAACCATGAATTCAAGTTCGGCCTCAATCAGTCGCGGGCCGAGAACGAGCATCCGTTCACCTCGACCGAAGCCTTCGGGGCGGGGCAGCCGTTCCCGGACACGCTGACCTGGCGCACGGGTGCTTTCGCCGAGGACACCATCAACTTTGACGTGGACGGGCGCCGCCTGGCCGTCGTTCCCGGGCTGCGCGTGGACCGCATCGAGCCGAGCATCCGCAACGCGGGCAGCTTCGGCAGCACGCGCATCACGCCGCAGGAGCTGGAGGCCATGTACGGGCACGCGCCGACGACGACGATCGTCAGCCCGAGCCTGGCCGTGCTGTACGCCTTGCAGCCCAACCTGACGGCCTACGCGCAGTGGAAGCGCGGCGGCCGGGCGCCTACCAACAGCGAGATCTTCGGCTACTGGAACAGTGGCGGTGGCACCTATGCCTTGCTGGGCGATCGCAACCTGAAGGCCGAAACCAGCAACGCCTTCGAAGTGGGGCTGAAGGGCACGCCGGTGCCGGGGGTCACTTTCGCGGCCGCGGTCTTCCACACCGTCTACGACGACTTCATTTCCTACACGCGCTACACGCGGGCCAACAACCCGGAGAAGTTCGTCAACATCCAGCCCAGCCTGTCCATCCTGTACCAGGCCGGCAACCGCGACGAGGCGCAGATCACGGGCACCGAGGTCAGCGTGCGGCTGGAGCATGGCACCTGGGCGCCCGCCGTCCGCGGGCTCTACAGCACGTGGGCGCTGGGCTACAGCAAGGGCAGCTCGAAGTCCAACTACCCGGGCGACAAGGACGTGGACCTGGACACGGTGCAGCCGGCCAAGGCCATCGTCGGGGTCGGCTTCGACGCAGCGCGCAAGGCCTGGGGCCTCAACCTGACGGGCACCTTCGTGCACGGCAAGCAGGCGACCGCCACGAACCGGCAGTCCTTCAGCAACAACCCGGGCGTCGGCCTGACCGACTCGACGACGCAGCTCTATCGCGTGCCCGGCTTCGGGCGGTTCGACCTGGCCGGCTACTGGCGCGTGGCGCCGAGCCTGCGCCTCACGGCCGGGCTCCTGAACGTGACGGACAAGCGCTACTGGTCATACGCCAGCGCGCGCAGCCTCCAGCCGGCCAATGCGAGAGACCGGCAGCAGATCGAGCTGTCGACCGCGCCGGGGCGCACGGTGGCTGTTGGGCTGAACGCGGAGTTCTGAAACCGGCCGCGCGGTGCAAGACGGGGAGGGCGGCCGGTTCGGCACGCGCTCCCCGCTCACGGTCGCGTCAGTTGGCCTTGGTCACGCGGAACCAGTTCAGGTTCCAGCCGCCGTTGCGCACGGCGATGCCGAACTTGCGCGTGCCGGCCGGCAGCTGCACGGTGTGCTTGACGGTCACCCAGTTCTGCCAACCGCCCGTGGCCGGGATGTTGACCGAGCCATAGACGACGCTGCCGCCGGCTTCCTCGAGCTGCAGGTTGCCGCCGCCGTTCAGGCTGGCCACGCGGTACTCGATGGTGTAGGTGCCGGCGCTGGGCAGGTTGATGCTGGGGTAGGACAGCCAGTCACCCGCGTCCAGGTAGCCGACGTTCAGGCCGCCGCCGGAGTCGGTCGTGGCCTCGGTCTGCACGCCGGACATCGCATCGAAGCTCTCGGCCTGGATGGTCGTGCCGCCGGTGTTGGCGTCACCAGGCCGGCTGATGTCCAGCCAGTTGACGTTGAAGCCGCCCGACTTGGCCAGGATGGCCAGGGTCTGCTGACCGGCCGGCAGGTTGACCGTGTGCGACACGGTGGTCCAGTTTTGCCAGCCGCCGGTGGAGCTCACGTTGACCGTGCCGTAGGTGCTGCCGCCGCCGCCGCGCTCCAGCTGGATGACGCCGCCGCCTGACGCGCTGGCCACGCGGTACTTGACGACGTAGCTGCCGGCCGCCGGCACGTTGACGTCATAAGTCATCCAGTCACCGGTCTCGATGTAGCCGACGTTGCTGCCGCCATCGGTGTCGGTGGTTGCCTCCACCTGCACGCCCGACATCTGGCAGTAGGCCTCGGCCTGGATCTGGCCGGGCAGCGCCACACGTGTGCAGCCGCCCGGCGCGGGTGTTGTGCCGGGCCAGCCGCCGATGATCTGCTTGGCGAGCGAGCCGGAGGCCGTGAGCTGGCCGGCCGACCAGCCACCCTGGGCGCTGGCGCCGGAGACGAGCGCCGAGGCGCCTTCGGCCTTGTCGTTCAGTGCCCAGTTGGCGTTGCTGATGCCCTTGGCCTTCATGAAGTCCACCCAGGCCCAGGTCTCTGACGCCGCCACGCCGCCGTCGCCGCTGGCACCCACCGAACCCCATTCCGTGACGAACAGTGCCACGCCATTGTTCAGCGCCGTCTGGGCCTTGTCGCGCAGCCACTGGCCGTGGCTGCCGGCGTAGAAGTGCAGCGTGTAGGCGATGTTGGAGCCGCTGATCGGGTCGCGCGAAGCCACGTCGACGTCCTGCGACCAGTTGGGCGTGCCGACGATGATGAGGTTGTCGGGGTCGATCGCGCGGATGGCACTGATGACGGCCTGCGCGTAGGGCTTGAGCGTGCCGCTCCACGAGATGTTCAGCGGCTCGTTGTAGACCTCGTAGATCACGTGGTTGTGGTTGCCGTAGGTGCGGGCCATCTCCTGGAAGAACGCGATCGCCTCGTTGCGATAGTTCTCGGCATGGTGGCTGTGCCAGTCGATGATGACGTACATGTCATTGGCGATGGCGGCGTCCACCACGGCCTTGACCCGCGCCTTGTTGCCGGCGGGGTCGGCCAGGTAGCCCTGGGTTTCGTCGACACCCATGGCCACGCGCACGACCTTGGACTTCCAGTCGCTCTTGAGCCAGCCGACGACGTTGGCGTTGTAGTACTTTTCGCCCCCCCAGCCGGTGTTGCTCCAGAACAGGCTGTTACCGGCAAAGCTGGCGGGCTGACCGCCGGCCAGGATCTTGTTGCCGCTGACGGACAGCGGGCTGACGTCGGCCAGCGCGGCACCGGCATGGGCCAGCACGAGGCCGCCGAGCAGGGCCGTGGTCGCACGGCGGATCTGGGTCGCAACGAATTGCATCGGAGAGTCTCCTGAAGATGAGAAAGGGCGCTGGCATGGCCCAGACCTCCACTCAGGAGCACGTTCGCAACGCCGGCATTCTGGGCGCCGTTGCGGGTTGACTCTGAGGGTGCATGGCCGCCCCGGGGCGGCGCATGTCCGGGCTCATTCAGCTGCCGCCCAAAGTGTTCCATGTGACCCGTTCTTCAAGATACTTCGCAAGCTGCAACAGTTCGCAACTTCCCGCGAATCTCGAGTTAGGGGTTGATTTTCGGAATTACATTGCCGCCCGCATCGAGGTGGCGAGCCAATGGGCTGTGCCGCTGATCCGCCCGGTCCTTGGGGTGCTCGCTCGACTCGCCGTGTCCCATGGTCAGGTTGCGGAGAGTACGTTTTGACACCGACTCTGAACGTTATGCCGTGAAGATGAGCTTCGGTGCCTATCGGCTGCCGTCAGCTAACGAAAAACTAACCTGGAGCAACACGCCATGTCACGCCTTCGTCCTTTGGTCCTCAGCGCTGCGCTGTCGGCCATCTTTGCGCAATCTGCGATGGCCGCGAGTCCGGCCACGGTGGATTACGTCGTGACCAACCGTTGGGGCACGGGTTATTGCGCCACTGTGCGCGTGACCAACCCCAACAGCACCCCGTTGGTGTGGAGTGGCACGCTGACCGTGAGCGGCACCGTCAGCCAGCTCTGGAATGCCACCTGGAAGCAGAGCGGCAGCAGCGTTGCGCTGAGTGGTGCGGGCTGGAACAACACGCTGGCTCCCAAGGCCACGATGGATTCGATCGGTTTCTGCGCCTCGGGCACGACACCAGCTCCCACGCCGGCACCGACGCCAGCTCCTACGCCTGCGCCCACACCGGCGCCGACGCCAGCGCCCACGCCCGCACCGACACCAGCCCCCACGCCTGCACCGACGCCGGCTCCTACGCCCGCGCCGACCCCTGCACCGACACCGGCTCCCACTCCCGCGCCGACCCCAGCTCCTACACCGGCCCCGACGCCCGCGCCGGCCCCGGCGCCGTCCGCCGTTGACGCCGGCACCACCACGACCGTCTGGTACACGGGCACGCCCACCAAGCCGACGGTGACCGCTGGTACCTGGCGCGCAGGCGGTCCCAACCCCGAGCAGTCCAATTTCAAGCTCGTCAAGGAATCGGCGCACTTCGCCTTCTATTCCGACGAGAACCTCTCGGCAGCCGACTTGCAACTGGCCGCCGACACGCTGGAGAACACCGTCTGGCAGAACCTGTTCAATTCGAACCAGTTCATGCCCGAGCCGTTCTACAACAAGAGCGACAAGATCAAGCCGGCCATCCACATCCACTCCGG